>NZ_JAPPTO010000027.1:0-76923 GCF_027587135.1 Vibrio sp. MM46 | reverse complement strand
ACTGTTGCAAAATGTGCAATAGTTGCCTGAGAGGTGAGAAACTTCAGTTGTTGCAAAATCAACAACAACTGTCACTGCTCCAATTGTGCAGCAGCCTGTTGCACAAATTAGCCTTAATCAAAAATGCCCCATTATAAGACAGAGTAAATACTCATTCATATCCTGTTAATTGGTTTTTGCCTTACTAAAAGTAATCCATTCTTCTAATGCTATTCGTTGTTAATCCTCGTGTTGTATTACGGGGGCTCTTAAGTTGTCAACATCGTACACAGAACCACCATGTTGTATTTATTCAACATGGTGTATTTAGAAAGAACGTCTTCCCCCCAACGGTATCCTTAAACCTTGCTCGAGGAGCTTTGCCACCCATCGTCCGTTTAAGGTTCGCAGGTATAAATTGACTTGAATCGGGAGTTTGCCAACTTGCTTCACCGTTTTTTCTGGCGTCCAATTGATGGTTGGTACGTTATCTTCAATCGCGATGGACAAAATATTGAGTTCACCGAGAGCAGCCATAAGGTTCTGACAGAAGAGGACTTTGAGCGGTTTTTAGAACCGGTTGAGAAATGGGAATGAGAAAAGGCGTCCTTGTAACGCCTTATGTTTATAAGCAAAGTAAAGCTTATATTAAGCATCATCTTGAGCGTATTTGATGACTCGCTCGACAGTGATCTCGGGAACATCTTCAAATAATTCTTGCAGTATAAATACCTCTAAAAAGTAGTCATACCCTTCCGGTGAGCTTCCATCCTCTGGCTCTGCGCAAAGTAAAATATGGGATTCAGGACTCCATGCACTGTCAATGTAAATGCTTAAATCAGGATCCAAGCTTGCAACATCAAGCATTAACTCTCTTAATTTCATTTTTATTTCCCCCATATCGAGTAGCCCCCCTTGTTATCTGGATGAAGTACTTTCCACTCTTCACTACCAATTGTGTGTTGTTCTCTTGGGACTAAAACCATGCTGCCTTTTTCTCTTTCATGATGCCATGTCCAACCTTTTGGAGGTCGTCTAGGAGCTAAGCCTGTAGCTGTTCTCTCTAGTTTTATATTCAAGGATTCCATCTGAGATGCAAATTCTGGATCTGTTTCCATCATCTTCAAGAGGTTCTCATTAGCTTCTTGAAAGTGACGAGCTCTCGAAACACCAGGATATGAATTCGGTGACAAAAACGTTTTAAATCCTGATGAGTAAGCATTTTCACTATATACAATATAAAGAGGAACGATACCTGAGCTTTCAGGGAATACCAAGATCGCATCACGCCAGTCTTTCTCTTCAGGCGCAGGCGTAACGGTGACGTTCGCATCGCTATCCGAGTGGATTGGCGTGACCAGTATATCGTCTTTTTCAAACCCATCACTATGATCGGGGGTAGTTTGCCAACTTGCTTCACCGTTTTCTTCTGGAGTCCAATATATGGTTGGTCCGTTCTCTTCAATCGCAACGGACAACTGACCATTGTTCCCTTGTTTCACATATTTGATGGGGATTCGTGTGTCATCTACATGATAGCCCTGTACGTGCGGATAAAACTCACCATCTTGGGGCTCGGTAATGTGGACACGAACGCGGCTTTGCGCCGTGGTTACTTGGCGTAAATCTTGGTCTGTGTATTGGGTGTTATCGCCAAATAAGCTTTGCTGCATGGCAAACAAAGCGCCAATACCTTCGACCTGCCAGCGGTAGCCCTCGACGATTTTGTCTTTCAATGTGCCGGCCAGTTTATCTAACTGCATCGCTGCGGTTTGGGTTTGCTGCATTTGCTCTGGGGAACCGGCGGCAGCTGCGGAACTGCCCATAGCCATTTGTGCTTGTGTCGCTTGAATGGCGGGTATGACAGCAGCTGGGTTTGCATTGGCTTGTGCAAAGAAGAATGACCAAGGACCAAAGTTACTTATTGACTCTTGTTGGTCGCCAATTTCAATACATCCCTCTGGTCTGGTGCACGATTTAGCGAACACGAGCGAGCTTGTGGCGTCTTTTAAATTGAGGATTACCACATCGTCTTCTATGCAATCGGCAGTGTTAATGGCTCTATATTTGGTCAACCCGAGCAATGGATCACTGTGCTGATAATGACTGTTGCGGATGTTGTTGTAAGTTTGTGGGCGCAGCGGCGGAAAGGTATTCTTTTTGTCCGGTGCTTGTTGTTGCTGTTTCTCAGCAACAATAATTTCATCACCTACCGCAAGTGACAGAGGGTCGGCCTCAAACACTGGGTTAAGCAAGAGCAAGGCTTTAGCTCCCATACCATATAGTTCAGCGATGCTTTGCCAGTCTTCCCCTACCGTTACGGTGTGCGTCGCTGCGGTTTGTTCCGCTTGCGTCTCATCGTTGTTACCTTCTGAGCGCGCTTCTTCCGGCTGTTTGACCGCATCAAACAATGCGGGGATATCCAACTTTATCCCGTTTTCACACAGCCAATCTTCACTTAGATTATCAAGCTCTTCTCGGGTGATTTGGCGCTCAAGATAAATGATGTATTGATTCTCGATGATTTGATCAGCTAATTTCCAATACACCAAAATTGCGCTTTGGTCTTTGGTAAAACCACGCTCATCATTGAGCTTGTCTTGTGTCGATTGCGTTGCGTAAAACGCCCACTTTTCTTCTCCTAGAGTTTTGTATTCTTGGACAAGTTCGCCATCATTAAAGTGGTAGTAATAACCTTCTGTAGGCAAACCTAAACGTTCGCCCAATCGCACTGCAGGGACAACAGGTATAAAACCTTCGTCCGTTTTACAGCTGCCGGCTTTTTGTAATGTGACGGCTTCCAGTGGCGTCAGCCCGAGATTGTCATCAGCTATGTGGATATTTAATCGCTTTGGCTCATCAAATACACATAACGCAGTGTAGCGGGTGCCTTGCTCGGTATTGGTTTGTTCCCAGCGGGTTACCGCGTTCTCTTTTTCAGTTTTCGCTAAAGCAAAGTCACTGTGCACCATTTTCTTTATGGTGGCATCCGAGCAGCCAACTTCAAAGCTGTACTCAAATTCCTTGGTGATTTCCTCTTCACTTTCGGTTGCGATTGGCTGCGGCGTGTAAACTCGTTCGAGCGTCGAGGTTTCCCCGATACAAGAGCGGTAACCTCCCGTTGCTCTGGTGGTTTTCGTTATTGCTAACAAATTATTAGCCGCATCATCCGAAAGTTCAGAGATAACCTCAGAATTCAGCCGCCAAGTTTTAGGACCTATTGGGTCGTTGTAACTAAGTAGAGCGGGAGTTTGAGGCATATCACTCACGAGTACGAGATTGCCTTCGTAGAGATGCTGCTTTAGCTGTTCAAAAGTAAGATGTGAAGGAATAGTAGAGGCGATATCCGCTTCCGAAATATTATGGAAGTTGCCCTCTATCAATCCAAATTCATGAGACATCACTTCCGACAGTGGAAGAACTTTATAGGACACACAAATACCTAAAGTGAATACTAGTTATCACGGCAATAAGCAGTAAGCATGCCATTAACTTTCTTCTGCAAAATCAGCTAGGTAGGATGATAGTAGTGTATGCCGATACAATTTTTTGTTTATCGAGCCAAAAAGTTGGGTATAAATCCAAAAAGTTGGTTGGTGTTGGCTGTGGTCTTTGTGTACGGTAGCTGTTTAGCTGAAGCGATACATATGGTGTTTTTACCCGTGAATACATTCGTAGTGGGCACGTTGTGGATGTAATAGTTCTAAGAAGGCTTTGCCCCAAAGTCATTTAAACCATGAGGTTCTTAACATATACCTATAGACATTTTTGACCTAGTTTTCCTAATAGTTGCGTAGTGTCTTAGCTTTGTATGAAGAGTCATGCGTAAAGTATCTTGCTCTTTTGTATTGTTTTATAAAAATCAACGAGTATCCTATTGATTTTTAAGTGTATAATATAATTTTATCTATTCGTTTGAATCAAGAGAAGATACTATGGCTGTAAATCATGTTGAACATTCAAGGGACTGGTCGAAGATTAAATCTCTTTTGGAGCTATTCACACGAGCCTCAACTGATTCGCAGAAATTCTACAGTTTAGAGCAGCAGAAAGAAGCTGAAGATTTAGCAAAGTTTCTAATGCACTCATCACTTACGACAGAACCTCTAGATAGAGACTGTGTATCAGCGCTTCTCAATGGAACTAAGTTATGGGAGCGGAATGGCGAACTTGTATCGATTAGCAAAGGAATAGAAATTGAATATTTAGAAGAGTGTTGCCTTGTAATGTTCGAGGCTGATTGCCTTTTACTTACCTGTAACTTAGAAGATCACCTTGAGCAGCACGTCGATGACTCTCTAATTCCTGTAATAGAAACGCTCAGAACTTTACAACATATTCAACGTGGCCAGGAAGGCTACAAAAAGCCCAATCTCTTTGTTTCAGAAGAAATATGGAACAGAGAATTCACTAGTACTTCCCTGTTACTCTCCTATGTTGAAAAAGAAGATAACTCGTATATTTTCAACGGAAGAAACCATAATCTTAACCTACTAGTCAGTACCTTTTTATGGCAGAAATTACTTTCTAACTCGACTAGCTCTAAGGAAGCCTTCGAACAGTGGCTACGTATCATGCGTTTTACATGCAGTGCCGCTTTCCCTGTTCTTAAATATGCGACGTCAGATGCAGAGTACAGTGCTTATACAGCAGAACTACAAAAACACTTATTAAAGCTCCCTGTCCCTAAAGATTTAGCCCGTTCAATATCAAACAGTAACCATTTTTCTGACGTTGTTCTCAATTACACTCAAACGCTAAAATTAACCATATCGATTGGAGGTTCACAAGCTGAGGGGGAATCTAATAACGCAGATGAATGTGTGAAGCAACCTCGACAAAACGTGGTTAAAAAGGACTCTTTGCCTTCCCTCAACTCTCATTCATTATGTAATGTTAGTAAAAACGAGTTTGCTGAAATACAGGATCATTTTAAAAGCAGAAATTATTGGGGAGGAGTTGGTTACTTTTATAGTTGGCTGATTTCGGAACTTTTAGAGGAAAGTATTTGTGTCGATAACCATTCGCTGTTTTACCCTCATACACTGATAGAGCTGATAGAATTTGCGTTAGAACACCCTTTACTTAAGCATCTACTTTTCGGTGACTTATTTCGATTTCGATTATTACCTAAATATTTCTGCGTTCTCCTATCTCGAATAGACACATGCAACTTCGCAATATTTTGGTTTACCCATTTCTATGATGAAATTTCGCATCAGATTGAAAATCGAGATGTTGTGGAAGCATTAGAGGTTTCTATCTCTAAAAGATACGCAGAAACGATCTCTAACAATACTGACTGTAGTGAAGAGTTTCTTGATATAGTTCTTGTTTTGACTGATAAGTTAGGTCTATATAGAGATAACTTTAAAGATTCAATTTATCTCACCCTGTTTAACAACTTTTTAAAGCATCAAGAGCCTAATAAAATACTATCAATGATTGATATTATTGAAAGAGTGGAGTTAAGCGAACATGCTTATCCGACCCCAACGGTTTTTAAGCTACGTAATAACACGTACTTTTTGTTATGGTGGCTATATGATTTTATCGATAGAAATTCACTTGATACTGTTCAAGAGCATATAAGTAAATTAGTTAATCTTATTACTAATGAGCTAGAGCAAGATCTGATATTAAATCTTGAAGGTAAAAAATCAAACTTAGATGCTTCAATCCTAATTAAACAGTTCCCTTGGCATAAATTAGTTATTGAAAATAATGTAGATCGGCTATTGTCGATTTCTAAAAGACATAAGAACGATTGGTCATCTGCTCTGCTATGGAAAAACAAATCTCAGTATAAAGCAAAAGGAGCTATAAGTTGTTACTTTCAAATACTGATGGCGGTTGCAAATCATGACTCTTGCCAACATTTAAGTAAACTGCATAAAAGAAATATATCTATCGTTGACAATTTAGGCTTCGGTACTAATGAAAGAGATGGATTATTTCACACTATTGGAGTAAATGCTTACGATCTATGGCCTGATTTCTGTGTTTACATAAACAAAATCGATTATTCAGACTTCGAAGACTTTCTTGATTCAAATGAAGATATCTTAACTAACTCACAGCTTTTCCAATTAATGGAAGCTTGTATTCATCCTGTAAGAAAAGAGCTTCTCAAATCAGCAATCACAAAGCTCTCAATAGACAATATTGCTAATAGCTCTTTAGATGACTTAGAAAGAACATTTGTATCAGCATACCAAGCGTCTGAGTTTGACCTTGCATTAACCGTTCTTAAACAAGCAAGTCATGAGTTGAATGAAGGTAGATTCAAAGAAGAACAACACCATCTATTTACTGATAAACGTCAATTGATAAAGTGTTATCAATACAAGTTAGATGTTACATTAATGGCTGTTAACCAAAGCGAATATGACCCTGATTTTCAATCACATGTTAACAACATTCCTATTCCATTTGCATCATCAGAGAGAAAGCTTTACGACGAATGTGAGCACTTTAGACGCTACTACCTAGCATATTACCTGATTGAACGTGATGCTCCAAAGAGCATTCTTATTCTGAAACGATTGGTCGAAGATACTAAGAACCCAGAACATATCTTAATGTTGTTACATGCCTATCTTGCTAACCATCATGAAGCTTCAAATATAACTTTGATTCGAAGTGCTTTAGCAAAAGTAGAACAGTCGGCAGAAGTACAATGGTCTATTATCCCAAGTTACCCATTGCCGTGGATATCTGGAATACTTCATGCTTACCTAAAGATTGATGACATCAATTCAATGAAGGAAGCATGGGAACTATTGAGTTCAACTCAGAAAGTCCTCCCTCAGTTACTTACACCTTATTGTGAGTTACTGCTTAAGCATAACTTGGTGAAAGAAGCAGATATCGCTTTTTCATCTTATACGAGGTTCTTAGGTCAAAACGAAGCCCTGCCAGACGAATTAGATAAAATAAACGATGTTATAATGAACGCTTTTGCGAAGGAGTCGCGTGCTACAGAGTATATCGATCGTATTGCTGAAAAGAATCAAAGAAGCCCTGAGCAACTAGCAAATAGTTTTAAACTGATTAACGGTAGTGATGTCGAAACATATGTGAAAATAACAAATAGAAGTTCTGTTGAAGAGTATTTAGTTGAAACAGTTTCTTCAGTCTCTAAAGAATTACTTAGCCGCAGCAAAAATATTTACATACCTGTCAAAGATGAGGAATCCTTATCTGGATATTCTAGTAAGCCAGCAAACGAAGACCGAATTAATCAATGGTTTTGTAGTCTTTTTAATATGAGAGAAAAAAGCTCTCCACTTCATATTTCGGATCAAAGTCAAATAGGCAGTTCATCTTCAGGTAAAAGCTATGGTGAGGTGGATGGTGTCATAGTAGATAACAATAAAAGTAGACGTATTGCGTTATTTGAAGCGTTTCGCCTTCTTAAATGGGGTACTACCGATATCAATGAGCATATGGATAAGTTGGCGGGGTATGATCAAGAGGGCTTTAATACGATATTTGTTGTCGTATATGCATTCGATAAAGATTTTGTCACCTTATTGGATAAGTATAAGAACCACATAAAACAACGTCAGCACAAAGGTTTTACCAAAGCAAATGGTTATGCTCTTGAAACTGTAAATGGTGAAGATTCAGATACCTTTTGGATGGGAAAAGAAGAACTTCAGCGTGGTAACATTACTGTTTCAATTTATCATGTCGTCATTAGCTTTTACTGTGAAAAAAGTATTGAACCATAAACTTGTTCAATGTGGTTAAATTTTTCCATACATTTTCTCATGAAAACTGGGATTTTGTTGTTTCTATTCGTAACACGAAATTGTCCAGATACGCGGTAGCGAGACCATTGCTAGCAGAGTCTCTAAGTTGATTAATGCTGGATAGCTTAGCCCAATAACAAAAAGCAAGCCATCCGGTTCGGGCCTTCAAATATGTACTTCAAGAAGGGAAATTGGTTAACAAGGTTTGAACTCTCAGTTTGTATACATGATTGGTGAGTACTTGCAGATGGAAAAAATTGTCAGTGGCGTGGCTAATTTAATGTTTCACGTACAATCTGGAGAATTGAGAGTACCCATTCAAGATCGAGAAAGCGTTATACCACTCTCTCGAATCTGGTGCTAGAAACGATTTCACGAAAGTTCTATTTTAAAATAGCCATAATCTCTTTGAGCATATCCACTATATAATCCGCATATCTTTTTCTGTTCGCTTCCACCTTTAGATAGTTAAGGTTTTCTGGTGTTAAGTTCTTAAAGTTGATTTGGGGTTCGACATATATACCGATTGGCATTAAGTTCCACTGGTATGAGTTTATGAAGTTCTCTGTTTTTTTTGCGATCTCTTTATATTCAGTGGAGTTAGAGCCATTTTCACAGTAGATTCCAAAGTAAATATGGTGATCTTGTTCTACTATAATGTATGTATCTCTATAGGTGTCCAATTTTACATTGATGTTGTAGTATTTTGAGTTGCGCCTGTTCTCTACATAGCTTCTGACTAATTCTATTGGTGATTCCTGTTCTGTAATGGAATCGTGGTATAGTTCACCAAATTCTTGTCTTATGCCTTCTGCAATCTTGTTCCATATGTCGAGCTGGAGATCTACTAGTACTTCGTTATAAGCACTAGTAAGGTCAGGGAATCTCGCCAAGTTGCTGTCTGTGAGTAGTAATGTTTTAAGTTCTTCCATGTGATCTTCGTTTTCAATTTTGCTGGTGATCTTACTGATGATATCTAGGTACTGGATACAAGCTTCTCGTAGAGGAGCATCTCTGGCTGCGAACTCTGTACATTTAGTGATCCATTCGTAAATATCGTGTTCATAACTAGCAAGAGTCAAAGTTGTCTCTTTTACTTGGTCAGGTAGTTCATCTGTGCTTTGCTCACTAGGTTCATAGCCTGTTGGAGTTAAGTAGATGAGTTTAATATTTTCATACCCTTCATCTTTCATTTTTCTGTAGTAGTTCGAGAGTTGCTTTTCTTGGTCTGAAGCGTAAATCTTGTTTTCAATTATGATTGCTGTTTTATTGTTACGAATGAGGATGTCGATATTTTTATATTCATTCTCGACCGTAACTTCTTCTGTAAGGTCGAGTTGAACGTTATCTTTGAAGTGTTTTAGGAATAGTTTTAGGAAAGCATTGTTGTGATTGTGACTACCCTTGGGATTAAGAAGATCACATAGGAACCGTGAGTGTAGCCGAACTTCATCTGATTCAGATCGCAGTACTCTGAACAGGTTGTATTCTGGCTTTCTTGTGTACTTTTCATGTAGCAGGTGTACGTACTTGAAAAACTGGCTGTTTATCATGTTAAGTGCTTTTTTAGTAAATTTGGGGCACTTTAGAACTCAAAAGTGCCGCTCTAAACGATTATGGGTAAGAATGGCATTAATCAGTTCTAAGGAAATCTAAAATTCTTTCCTTGTACAGAGTATGTCCTGCTACGATATTCGTTACGTCAATGTTGGTGAAATGCTGATGAGAGATAGGGTTTCGACCAATTGGATCCCCAAAATCAAATTTAACTCCTTCGCCTATACGGTAAAGGTACTTGAGCACGTCGTCTTTCTTACTGAAATAATTATAAATATTCCCATAGACAGCTTTTTCTACTCCATACCAATTTGGTTTACTCGCATCCTCTTGAGCGTCAGAGCAGAGATTGTTGACCGCTCCCCCAAGTAAATGCACTGTATCAATATATTTTTTGTCTTCAATGGTTTTTAAAGCAGACAAACATGAATAGATTACACGCGCCCCCAGAGAATGACCGACTAATATGTATTTTTCATCAGTGCGGGCAATGATGTCCGCAAGCAAAGCTCCTGTCTGATAGGCTTTTATACTGGCTATAGACCAAGGGTTGGATACGAGGCCAAGTGCTTGTATAGCAAGTCCTACCGGGGCTAATTTTTTTGCTGCCGCTTTTGAAGCCGACATTGATGCTTTTAGAATAGCGTTTTTCCCGGCTTCTTTGCCGCCCACACCACTGAAAGAAGTTGCGAGATCTCGCAACCTTTTGGATTCCCATTTAATGTAATAGATTGGGTTTTCGGGATATATCTGCGTAATAGGTTGTAACCAACTGTCCGGGGACTTGGCTGATTTTTCGTTAAGAAAACCATCAATGCAAAGGATAGGAGTCCCGGAACCGGGTTTTATCTTGACAATCTCAAATCCGTCGATTTCCCCAAAATAACTATTTGATATGACGGCTCCATACTTACCTCCGAGCGCTGAGCCTGCTGCGGTGACGACAGCGACTCCTCCTGCCATTCCAGCGCCTCCAGCAGCAATAGCACCACCACCAAGTGTTGCTAAACCTGCATTGGTGGCCGCAGCACCGCTGTACCCGAGAATAGATGTTCCGATTGCCCCACCAATTGCAGGGGCTGCGGCCAAAGCTAAGGGGGCAATAATCGCTGCACCACCCACAGTGTAAGCTGCAGTCGTTCCTATTTTCTTGAAGTTTGTATCTTTGCGTTCAACGATATCTCGATATTCGCCGATACTGGAAAGCTTCCAATTCAATGTTTCAAATTTGGCGATCTCTCCGGCATGTACGGCACAAAAGTTATTTGACCATACACCAACGTCTTCGGTTGGCGCCATAGAATCGACGACTTCAGCAAACTTAGCTTTGTTATCACAAGCTCTACATTTAGTTACTTTGTTTTGGCAGCCGTCGCAAATATAGATATTTCTTGATAATCCGCCTTTTTCATCGAGCGTGCATGTGTGCTTTTCGAAACACCAAGAACAGTAAGTTTCTTTTTCATCCAGTTCAGAGTCGTACAAATCGCCTACTGTATCTAATAGGTCATCCAGACCATCCGATACCATTGCTGCCCGCTCTTTTACTGAATCAGGAATGGCATCCGATATCTGCTCGGACACACTTTGTTTCACATCTACTACTTTATCTGAAAGCTGACCTGCTCGTTTCTTTAAACTATTAAGCATTTTTAACCCTATTAAAAGCTCATTAATGAAATGAGTAATAGGATACCAGTCACATAAGCAATGAAGAAAAAGAGGGAGCGAATTATGTGACAAAAATGGAACATTGTCGTTCTGTAGTAGCTAAGTGAGTTTGGCCATTACATTAAAGGTTTTGCTATACCTAAAGTAATCCGTGAAAAGCTAATTTAGGATAATCACTGACAAACTTTTGTCCAAAAACGTGTTTCAGCGGATGGTCAAGAAGAATCATAAATGCCTAGCGAGTAGTAAGCTGTGCGAACGTCAGGAGTGGCTTTATTATTTTTCTTGACCATCATTATCCTAAATACCCTTTTAGCAGGGTGTTGGTTCACGCAGTGAGGCCATCGCCTTACCAAGACTTTGGATGAAGTCAGCTAGAGTGTATTTGATTAATTTGTTACTATTTTTGTAAAGGATATTGGGGATGATTTTATCGAGTTTAGTCTTATAAAATCATCGCCTTTACAAATTAAAGGGTATTTGTAATGTATTTTTACCGTTGATGGAACCTACACCCCTTACAATAACTAGATAGTCGCTCACTCACCCACCGAGTAAAGATGATTTTTAGTTCATATAACGAACGTTCAAAGATAAAGTGTATCCAGACGAATAACCCTGTCTGAAACAATCGCTAGGAGCAAAAAAATGTCAAACGGTCGAATTCTTCACACCATGCTGCGCGTGGGTGACTTAGACAAATCTATCAAGTTCTACACTGAAGTAATGGGCATGCAATTGCTTCGTACCAATGAAAATAAAGAGTACGAATACACCCTTGCATTTCTTGGCTACGGAGATGAGTCTCAAGGTGCTGTCATTGAACTAACGTACAACTGGGGCACAACTGAGTATGACCTAGGCTCTGCATTTGGTCACATTGCGATCGGTGTAGACGATATTTACTCAACGTGTGACGCGATCAAAGCGGCAGGTGGGAACGTAACTCGTGAGCCGGGTCCAGTTAAAGGCGGTACAACCCACATCGCTTTTGTCAAAGACCCCGATGGTTACATGGTAGAACTGATTCAAAATAAACAAGCTTCGGCAGGTTTAGAAGGTTAATCCCTTTCTCTATTGAAACATATCATGTTGTTGCAGGCAGGTCTGAGACCTGCCTGTTGTTTATAAACAAACTGCTTTACTTGATAATGGTTATCGTTTAGATTTGTCAGCAACATCGATATGTGGGATAACGATAATGATCAGTGAATGGGAAAAACACACACTTCTAGCCGATACAGCACTTCAACTAGATGACCCTGTTCGCAGCATTCTTCATTACCAGCAAGCCCTTAGCCTGAGTGAAGATATTAGCGAATGCGTGGAAATAGAAGCCGATGAGAGACTATTGATTTCGGTGATTTCATGCCACAACCTAGCTCAGTTTTGGCGTTGGGCAGGTGATACAGAGTACGAGCTCAAATACCTTCAGTTAGCGTCTGAAAAAGTACTGACACTGATCCCTCAGTGTCCAAACAAAGATTGCGCAAGCTTTATTGATTCAATTGGATGCTGTACAAAAGCCTTGATTGACTTTATGAAACGCCATCCAAACCCAACGATTGCCAAACAAGTTGAGAAGATTGATACCGCGACGAATTGTGAGATTATCGCCAAGTTCCGACTCAACTAATTTTCGGCAATAAGCCAATACGATTAACAATAGTATTCAAACAACGTCAAATAGCGACAAAAACGCCAGAGTTTATTCTCTGGCGTTTTTTATTGTGTCAAATGTCAGATTAAACCTGAGTTCGCCCAAGTGAAATCACTACGCGACGGTTTTTATCTTTGCCAATTGGTGAGCCATTGTCTGCGATCGGGCGACGCTTACCATAACCTTGGACCTGAATCCGATCACCAGATAAACCAAGAGACTCAAAGTATGTACGCAGCGATTCAGCACGTCGCTCCGATAAGCTTTGACTTGCGCTCTTACCGTCAGTTGAATCGGTGTAGGTCGCCACCAGCACCAAATCGATATCTTGATTGTGACGCACATAATCTGCGATTTGCGATAAGCGTTTCTTCGATGCTTTGGTGAGCTGATCCCCTTGGCGTTCATAATGAAGGATCGTAAACGCAATATCCTCGAAGCTGTACTTCAACAAGTTAGAAATACAGTCACTAAACGCGTTGTATTTGTTCTGAAATAGTACCGATGACAACGCCACTTCAATACGCTGATCCCGACTCTGCCAATCTTGGTAGCTAAACGTTGGGTAACGTCCCTTTTCTAACTCAGAAAGAATGCCCCAAGCGGTTTGCCCACCAACATAACCATCAAACTGTTTGAAGAACTTGAGGTTAGTAATGCGATCAGCATGCTCGCCGGGACGCCATGGAGGTGGCATAGAAATCAAACTGACATTACGTGTTTCACCCATAGGTCGACGCATCTTCAGCTCAAAATCCAAGTTTATCTTTTTACTCGCACGAGACGAAAATACCGCATCACCAAACCCAGGAATAGGATGCACAAGCTGGCACTCCAATGGCGTATTTATCACCATCTCCCACTGTGATTGTTGCGGTGTGGCGACATAACGCTTGCCCATCGACGCAAAACTGTTTGCGCTAAGCAAAGACATCACGATACCACTGGTTACTAGCCATTTATTCATCTAGGTACATCTCTCAAACGGCAGTCTATTGCCGCTTACTTGAATCAATTGAAAACATGCAGAACAATGCAAAAATCCCGCCAACATGGAATTTACAAGTGGTTATAAGGAGTTAACGCTCATTTTGGCAAGTGCATATACCCAAGTAACATCGAGATGCTTGCTTCAGCGAGAATGACTTGGGTATAAAATGGTAAATAACATCACGAGAATAACAGGTGACCAGCTCCCTTGTTTTTGGTTATAACCCTCACTGGTTAATGGGGAATAGAATTCTACATTTCTCCCAAATTGCGGTTTTTCTCATCGGTAGAATCTGCAATAATGCAGCCTTCGTCACACAAATATAAGCCAACATGACAATAGAAAATGAAGCTCTAACCCTGAAAAAGCGTTTTCGTGGTTATTTTCCAGTGGTAGTAGACGTTGAGACCGCAGGTTTCAATGCTCAAACTGATGCACTTTTAGAAATCTGCGCCGTCACCCTAAGTATGGATGAAAATGGCGATCTGCATCCTGCCTCAACCATTCATTTTCATATCGAACCTTTCGAAGGCGCGAACTTAGAAAAAGAAGCGCTGGAGTTTAATGGCATTCGTGACCCATTCAGCCCTCTTCGCGGTGCAGTTTCCGAACAAGAAGCACTTAAAGAAATCTACAAACTGATTCGCAAAGAACAAAAAGCAGCAGACTGTTCGCGTGCCATCATGGTTGCACACAACGCCGCTTTCGACTTAGGTTTTGTTAATGCAGCGAATGAACGCTGTAAACTTAAAAGAGTCCCTTTCCATCCATTTGCCACTTTTGATACCGCAACATTAAGTGGGCTTGCTTATGGTCAAACTGTTCTCGCTAAAGCATGTAAAGCAGCAGGGATGGAATTCGACAATCGTGAGGCACACTCAGCCCTCTACGATACACAACAAACTGCAGAGTTATTCTGTGGCATCGTCAACAAATGGAAGGCCCTAGGCGGTTGGCCGCTTGTAGACGAAGAATAATAAGTAAACACAACATATTAGGAAAAGTATGAATCCTGTCGTTATATCTGTGTGCGTCATGCTCGTGTTAGCATTGATGCGCGTGAACGTGGTGGTTGCCCTCACGTTTAGTGCCATCGTTGGTGGCCTTGTTGCAGGCATGAGCCTTGGGGATACCGTTGCTGCATTTGAAAGCGGTCTGGGTGGCGGTGCGACTATCGCGCTAAGCTACGCAATGCTAGGTACTTTCGCTGTTGCAATTTCTCGTTCTGGCATCACTGACCTTTTGGCAAAAAGCGTTATCAAACGCCTAAATGGTAAAGAGAGCTCTGCGTCGACTACGGGTCTAAAATACGCTGTATTAGTTGCTCTTGTACTTGTTACCATGTCATCTCAAAACGTGATTCCGGTACATATCGCCTTCATTCCAATTTTGATTCCACCTCTTTTGGGCGTATTCGCTAAGCTGAAGTTGGACCGTCGTTTGGTTGCTTGTGTGCTTACCTTTGGTTTGATCACGCCATACATGGTTCTACCAATAGGTTTTGGTGGCATCTTCCTAAACAACATCCTATTGAAGAACTTACATGACAATGGTCTAACAGATGTCGTGGCAAGCCAAGTTCCAACGGCAATGCTGTTGCCGGGCGCAGGTATGTTGTTTGGTCTTCTAACTGCAATCTTCTTTAGCTACCGTAAGCCTCGTGAATACAAAGAAACTGAACTGACCGTTGTTCAAGAATCTGAAGAGAAGCTAAACAAAAAACATATTGTGGTTGCAGGCTTAGGTATTCTTGCTGCGCTAAGCGTACAGCTATACACGGGCTCAATGATCATCGGTGCACTAGCTGGCTTCATGGTGTTCACTTTCGGTGGTGTTATCGCATGGAAAGAGACGCACGACGTGTTCACTAAAGGTGTACACATGATGGCAATGATTGGCTTCATCATGATTGCGGCGGCAGGTTTCGCTGCAGTAATGAAGCAAACCGGCGGCGTTGAGACGCTTGTACAATCGCTATCAACCAGCATCGGTGACAACAAGCCTCTTGCAGCACTATTAATGCTGATCGTTGGTCTGTTGGTAACAATGGGTATCGGCTCATCGTTCTCTACGATTCCAATCCTTGCAACTATCTATGTGCCGCTTTCACTAGCATTTGGTTTCTCACCGATGGCGACAATCGCACTAGTAGGTACAGCAGCAGCACTAGGTGATGCAGGCTCTCCGGCTTCTGATTCAACGTTAGGTCCAACATCGGGTTTAAACGCAGATGGTCAGCACGAGCACATCTGGGAAACCGTAGTGCCGACATTTATCCACTACAACATCCCTTTGATCATCTTCGGTTGGATTGCTGCAATGGTGCTGTAGTCGCATCAATTAAATGGATACAATTCGTTACGAAAAAGCCGCTCATTGAGCGGCTTTTTGTTATTTGGGCTTTGAAAACCAGTTTCAGTTTACTGCGCTGGCATGTTGTCGATGATGCGCTCGCGGATAAGCTTCAACGTATTTTCTGTCGACAAATAGTCCACTTCAATTGGGAAGTAAGCATCGTTAATTTGCAGTACCAAACTCGGGTAAGAATTTACACCCAAGCTCTTTGCAAGACTGAGTTGGTCTTGGAAAACACCTTCCAGCAAAGTGCCATCCATATCATTCTTAAACTGTTGAACGTTTAAGCCAATCTCTCTTGCGAGTTGCAGATGAGTTGCCTCTTCATGAGGAGGCATCGCACGTAAATAGTAAGCGTGCTGAATCGCTTCCAGCATTTGCTCATAAGAATCTTGGAAACCTGCAGCGATAACTGCACGGCAAGATTGGTAAGTACTACGTACTGGTGTACACAACGTCCAGAAATCGTAGTTAAACTTGGTACCAAGCTGACTTTCGATTCGCTTCCAAATCTGTTCAATCTTTTGCTGCATTTCCGGAGGCATCGGCAGATTAGTATCTGGCGCAAGCCCACCCATAACATACTCAAACTGAATCACACCTGGCAGTTGCTGCTTCAATTTTTCGATGGTTGGTTTGTAGCCCCAACACCAGCTGCACATTGGATCATGTACGTAGTAAAGCTTCAAGTTCATTCCACTAACCTAAAAAAGAAAAAGGAGCCAATGCGGCTCCTTTGTATTCTATCGCCAAATGTGAGTATTTACGAATTACTCAGCGTCACCTTCAACGCGTGCCGCAGCTTCTTTGATAAGAGGCTGAAGTTCACCTTTTTGGAACATCTCCAAAATGATGTCACAACCACCGATCAGCTCACCTTCAACCCACAGTTGTGGGAATGTAGGCCATTGAGCGTATTTTGGTAGCTCAGCGCGGATATCTGGGTTTTGTAGAATGTCTACGTAAGCGAACTTCTCACCACATGCCATTAGAGCTTGTGCTGCTTGAGAAGAGAAACCACAGCTAGGTAGTTTCGGTGATCCTTTCATGTACAGCAGGATTGCGTTTTCAGAGATCTGCTGTTTGATTTTATCGATAGTTTCCATCGCTTCCTCATTCATGGACGTGAACTTTAATTATTGCCACATTCTACTCAATAAACACAGAATAAAAACCATATAATTAGTAAGTCTTTTCCCCTTTCCTCTTAAAATATTTTCATATCGGGGTTTTAATAAAGTAAAAACTTGCTAAAATACTTTTCAAGTCAGTCGTAACGACTACATATAAATAAAAACACTGGAAGCAATCGAAAGGTAACCCTTTCATATCTATGGAGATATCGAGCAATGGCATTTGAACTACCAGCTCTTCCTTACGCGAAAGACGCACTAGAACCACACATCTCTGCAGAGACTCTAGATTTCCACCACGGTAAGCACCACAACACTTACGTTGTTAAGCTAAACGGTCTTATCCCTGGTACTGAGTTCGAAGGCAAAACACTAGAAGAGATCATCAAGACTTCTACTGGTGGCGTATTTAACAACGCAGCACAGATCTGGAACCACACGTTCTACTGGCACTGCCTAGCGCCAAACGCGGGCGGCGAGCCAACTGGTGCAGTAGCTGATGCAATCAACGCTGCATTCGGTTCTTTCGAAGAATTCAAAGCGAAGTTCACTGACGCAGCAATCAACAACTTTGGTTCTTCATGGACTTGGTTAGTTAAGAAAGCTGACGGTTCTCTAGAAATCGTTAACACTTCTAACGCTGCTACACCTCTAACAGAAGAAGGTACGACTCCACTTCTAACTGTTGACCTGTGGGAACACGCGTACTACATCGATTACCGCAACGTACGTCCTGATTACATGAACGGCTTCTGGGCGCTTGTAAACTGGGATTTCGTAGCTGAGAACCTAGCGAAGTAATTAACTTCCCCCTAAGTTCAATTTAGTCATATTCAAAAAGCTCGCATTGTTGCGGGCTTTTTTATTACATCTCTAACCGATTTCTTCAATTAATCCCCTCTTTTTCCTAAAGTTCTTCTCTCCGTTGCCGCTAAAAGTGCATCAAGCGAGGAACATCATGCAAATCCATACTTTAGACAAAGCAGCAATCATCAACGAACTTCAGTTCGGTAATGGTATTAACCATGCCGTACACGAAGGTCGTCGCGCTGATTTCTCGTTGATTCTGTCTATGTTTTCTAACGATGTCCGCGATGTGGTTCCGGTTGAAGAAGTCCAAGAAGTGATCACCAGTGATGACATTCTTCGTCAACAATTCGGTTTATCTCAACCTCAGTCTCTACGTTCTGATAGCAGTAGCTATGAACTCGCAGCAGAACAAGCGAAACAGTTTCATGATGCTGGCTTGCCTTCGGCAAAACTGAGCCACTACCTAAAGCCTGATGCACTCACTTACCTTCCTGAAGACACATTTAATCTACCAGAAGAGGTTTATCACAACCTTTCAGGTCACGAGCGCCGCAGCTTAGGTGAGCGCAACAAAACCCTTATTCCCGATGCAGGTTTGTACAATCAACTAGTGACGGCTCAACGTCATTACCAAATCCAAACTCAAGCATAACGTTTCACTTTTCCGCCAAGCGCTTACATTCCAAGCACGTCAGAAATGTGACGCCTTACAAATTCCTAAACAATAATTGTCGCGCAAAAGCGTTAGTTTGAGCCTTTTCACACTGAGCTCAAATAAATTCATCCATGCTGATAGCACAAACCACTGATGTATTGTTTAACACAAGAAATTACAGTGAAGGTGCTATGGATATTAAAGACTCAATCATTCTCGTCACATCTGCAGGCTCTGTATTGGGCAGAACTTGCTCCAACCACTTTGCCCATCTTGGGGCAACGTTGGTACTTTGTGATCAGAACCCTAGTGCCTTGAAGGCAAGCTACGAGCAAATCAGTGCGTTTTCCGACAGGGTATATGCGATGAATGTGTGCAATGACAACACGACATCCATCAACTTATTGTTCGACCAAATAGAGTCGCAATTAGGTGCGACTCCCGATGTAATCGTAAACTGCTGGACTAGCTCACCAATGCCAAGCTTAATGGCTCCAGAGCCAATGAGTACCTACATTGACCACCTTTCTTCTGCGGCTCGCTTTCTCTATACCTATGGGCAAGTCAGTGCTGAACGATTTCGTTCGAGAGAGAAGAAAGGCGTGATCGTTAACGTTATCTCACATGACAACCATGAAGATCTCACTGGAGTAGAGAGCATGGCAGCACTGGTGTCTGGCTTTACTCACAGCTGGGCAAAAGAGCTGACCCCTTTCAATATTCGTGTGGGTGGCGTCATCCCATCCGTAAACCATACCAGCGAAGATCTAGACGAGCGACATTGGGCTCAGATCCAAGATGAGTTGGTAAGAAATACCGCCTACATTGTCGCAAATGAGTACTTTAGCGGACGCGTCGTCACGACCGAAGTCTAAGTAAACCTTCCTACCTAAATCCGCCACCTAACAGAGCCGTTGGTAATGTAAAGAACAAAAAAAGCCCCAGTCTTTCGACTGGGGCTTTGAGTTTTCCCGATTGTAAGTTTCGTGCTAGCGAAAACCTACTTCATAACTAACGTCGTACTTATGCGTTAGCTTTTTCTTTCTTAGCTTTTGGTGCTGCTTCTTTCGCTACTTGGTCTGCTTTCTTCTTGATAACAGTTGTACCTTCGAAAGTTTCGCCTTCAACGAATGCTTTACCGTAGTAAGAAGCCATTAGAACTTCTTTTAGCTCAGTGATTAGAGGGTAACGAGGGTTAGCACCTGTACACTGGTCATCGAACGCTTCAACAGCTAGTTCGTCTAGTTTCGCTACGAAGTCAGCTTCAGAAACACCTGCTGCTTGGATAGACATTGGGATGTCTAGGTCGCCTTTCAGCTCGTCCAACCATGCTAGTAGACGTTCAATCTTCTGAGCAGTACGGTCACCTTCTTGGCTTAGGCCTAGGTGGTCAGCAACTTCAGCGTAACGACGACGTGCTTGTGGACGGTCGTATTGAGAGAACGCAGTTTGTTTAGTTGGGTTGTCGTTCGCGTTGTAACGTACAACGTTCGAGATTAGTAGTGCGTTCGCTAGACCGTGAGGTAGGTGGAACTCAGCACCAATCTTGTGCGCCATTGAGTGACAAACACCTAGGAATGCGTTAGCAAACGCGATACCAGCGATCGTTGCCGCGTTGTGTACTTTCTCACGAGCGATTGGGTCGTTTGCACCGTTCGCGTAGCTTGAAGGTAGGTACTCTTTAAGCATCTTAAGCGCTTGTAGAGCTTGACCATCTGAGTACTCGTTCGCAAGAACAGATACGTAAGCTTCTAGAGCGTGAGTTACTGCATCGTAACCACCGAATGCTGTTAGAGACTTAGGCATGTTCATTACTAGGTTAGCATCAACGATAGCCATGTTTGGCGTGATTTCGTAGTCAGCTAGTGGGTACTTAGCACCAGTCTTGTCGTCTGTAACAACAGCGAATGGAGTAACTTCTGAACCAGTACCTGAAGTTGTAGTGATACATACAAGCTCAGCTTTCTTACCCATTTTAGGGAACTTGTAGATACGTTTACGGATGTCCATAAAGCGCATTGCTAGTTCAGCGAAGTGAGTTTCTGGGTGCTCGTACATTACCCACATGATCTTCGCAGCATCCATTGGTGAACCACCACCTAGAGCTAGGATTACGTCAGGTTGGAAGCTCTTCATTGCTTCTGCACCTTTCTCAACAACAGATAGTGTTGGATCCGCTTCTACGTCGAAGAATGTTTGAACTTCGATGCCTTGCTCTTTAAGCAGTTTAACTACTTCATCAGCGTAACCGTTGTTGAATAGGAAACGGTCAGTTACTAGGAATGCGCGTTTCTTACCTTCTAGGTCGCTCATTGCGATTGGAAGGCTACCACGACGGAAGTAGATAGACTTAGGTAGTTTGTGCCACAACATGTTTTCAGCTCGCTTAGCTACAGTTTTCTTGTTGATAAGGTGCTTAGGACCTACGTTCTCAGAGATAGAGTTACCACCCCAAGAACCACAACCTAGAGTTAGAGAAGGTGCTACGTTGAAGTTGTAAAGGTCACCGATACCACCGTGAGTAGTCGGGATGTTTACAAGGATACGTGCAGTCTTCATCTTGTCACCGAAGTAACGGATGCGGTCTGCGTTTACGTCTTGGTTAGTGTAAAGACCAGATGTGTGACCGATACCACCGATTTCAACCATTGTTACCGCTTGAGCAACTGCATCTTCGAAGTTGTCAGCACGGAATAGACCTAGAGTTGGAGATAGTTTCTCGTGAGCGAACTCATCATCGTAAGAAACTTTACCTAGACCTTCACCTACAAGAACTTTTGTGTCAGCAGGAACTTTAACGCCAGCCATTTCAGCGATTGCTGGAGCAGGTTGACCTACGATTTTCGCGTTTAGTGCGCCGTCGATAAGAAGTACTTTACGTACTTTATCAGCGTCAGCTTTAGATAGAACGTGAGCTTTATGAGAAGCGAAACGCTCTTTCACTTCGTCGTAAACTTCGCTAACTACGATTGCAGCTTGCTCAGAAGCACATACTACGCCGTTATCGAAAGTTTTAGACATTAGGATAGAAGCAACAGCACGTTTGATGTCAGCTGTTTCATCGATAACTACAGGAACGTTACCTGCACCTACACCGATAGCTGGCTTACCAGAAGAGTAAGCTGCTTTAACCATGCCTGGACCACCAGTTGCAAGGATAAGAGCGATACCGTCGTGCTTCATAAGAGCGTTAGAAAGCTCTACAGATGGTTGGTCGATCCAACCGATGATGTCTTTTGGTGCACCAGCTGCTACTGCTGCATCTAGAACTAGTTTCGCCGCATCGTTAGTTGAGTTCTTCGCACGTGGGTGTGGCGAGAAGATGATGCCGTTACGAGTTTTTAGAGAGATTAGAGATTTGAAGATAGCAGTAGAAGTCGGGTTAGTCGTTGGAACGATACCACAGATGATACCTACAGGCTCAGCGATAGTCATTGTGCCTAGGTTGTCATCTTCTTCTAAGATGCCACATGTTTTTTCGTCTTTGTATTTGTTGTAGATAAATTCTGAAGCGAAGTGGTTTTTGATTACCTTATCTTCAACAATACCCATTCCAGATTCAGCAACTGCTTGTTGTGCTAGTGGGATACGAGCATGGTTAGCTGCAAGAGAAGCTGCGCGGAAGATTGCATCTACTTTCTCTTGAGAAAATGTTGCGAACTCTTCTTGTGCTGCTTTAACGCGTGCTACTAGAGCATCTAGTTCAGCTAAGTTAGTTACAGGCATGGTGGATCTCCTAAAATAATAAATATTAAAAACTTTTTAGTAAGGTTATTGTCTTTCGTTTTTACTGTTTATCAGCGACTTAACTAACAACCATCTTAGTAAATTGCTTTCATGGCTGAGTATAATATTTCAGAGTGTGAAAAAAATTGACTTGGATCAGTTCTCACAACTGAAATACCCCCAAAGTAGTGGTTTACCACAACAAAACAACATAAATCATTGATAAATAAATAAATTAAACTTCATTTTTTATTGAGCAAAAAAGAAGCAAACGAACTAAAAACTAAAAGAAATAACAACAATCTGTAAAAAAGTTTCATTTTTAGCCAACAAAATTACATGTGGACCCTAATTTTTGTGCTACTGAGAGTATATCGAATACGTCTTATCTCTCTACAAACCACCTTTCTTTTTGTGAAAAATGTGCGAATGTTAACGTTTGTGTAAATCAGTATGCTCTCTCATCAATTTTCTACGTAACAATTCGTTTCCAGATTGAATACATTTTCTTCAATAATTAGTTTTTCTCACAAATACTAGCCCAAATACGTTAGTTTTTTTCATTTCTTCCTACCGCACTTTTGCCTTACATTACCGCCTAAAATTACCCCCTCTCTTTTTCACTATTGTGAACGTTTACGAGTAAGCAACATGCAGACTTTAGAGTTAGCTATTTTCCTACAGTTTTTCTTAGGTTTGGTCGCAGCAGTGAACCCTGTTGGTATCATGCCTGTGTTCGTATCACTAACCGGTCATATGACACCAGAAGAGAAAAATAAGACCGCCACGACAGCCAACGTTGCCGTTGCGATTATTTTGATCATTTCTCTTTTTGCTGGTCAGTTGTTGCTGGATATGTTCAGTATTTCTCTGGACTCTTTCCGTGTTGCAGGCGGTTTACTACTTCTGAGTATCGCGTTCTCGATGATGAGCGGTAAACTGGGTGAAGATAAGCAAAATAAACAAGAGAAGTCGGAATACGTAAGCCGCGAACAAATCGGTGTAGTACCGCTAGCGATGCCTTTGATGGCAGGTCCAGGTGCAATCAGCTCAACCATTGTTTATGGCGCACGTTACCCAAGTGCACTCGACACGGTTGGTATTAGCGTTACGATCATGCTGTTTTGTTTTTGCTCTTGGTTGTTGTTCCGCTCTGCGCCTTTGATCGTTCGTTTCCTTGGTCAAACAGGCATCAACGTGATTACCCGTATTATGGGTCTAATCTTGGGCGCTCTTGGTATTGAGTTTATTGCTAACGGTTTAAGAAACCTATTCCCTGGTTTAGCCTAAATTTCATAACTTCTGGTATGATGTTGCAATCCGTTTCATTTTAACGCTGACAGTGCAACATCATGCCTCGCAAGTCTTTCAAGCATCATTTATACGTCATTATTTTCGGTACTCATACACGTGCTGGGCGTGCCTTCGATATCGCACTGATTATTGCGATCATTACTTCTCTCGTGGTTTTGATTCTAGAATCACTGCCATCGGTAATGACTGAATGGTCGCGAGAACTGCGTTACATCGAATACACCTTCACAGCCCTATTCACTATTGAGTATTTATTAAGACTGTACTGCTCTCCAAAACCTAAGTCTTACGCCACCAGCTTTTATGGTGTAGTTGATCTGTTAGCGATTCTGCCGACCTATTTAGCGATCTTCTTCCCTGGTGCTTCGTTTATGGGTGTAGTGCGATTACTACGTGTCATGCGTATCTTCCGCATCTTGAAATTGGTGCGCTACCTACAAGATTCCAACATATTGCTACGCTCTCTATTGATGGCGCGTCGTAAGATTCTTATCTTCTTTAGCACCGTAGGTATTCTGGTCACCATTTTCGGCGCACTGATTTTCGTTATTGAAGGTCCGCACAACGGCTTTACGAGTATTCCTAAAAGCATCTACTGGGCGATCGTAACGATTACCACTGTTGGGTATGGCGACATGGTGCCGCAAACTCACCTTGGGAAAGCCATCGCATCATTAACTATGCTGCTCGGTTATTCGATACTTGCGGTCCCAACCGGCATTATCACTGCAGAACTCAGTAATGAGATGAATGCGCACAAACAATTAGTAAAGTGCCCGAATTGTAATCGCTCTGGTCATGATTCAGATGCGATGCACTGTAAGCATTGTGGCAGTGAACTAGCAGATCCTGATAATCGCGTCGTGAGTGCGGACGAGGAAGAATAGAACAGGAATCGGCTTTCGATGCCTAAAGTGGATCGCTCCCGAATCTCAGGGCGTAATGCTTCCAACAAGAGATCCCCGACTGCGCTCCTTCGTCGCTTTCGGGAATGACGCGGCGTTAGTTTGGAGAACAATATCTCTCACTCTCAAGAACGAGGGCGCCAGCCCCTCTATTTGTCTCTCTTAATAAAGAACTTTCGCAAAGTACAGCCCGTTCCGTACTCCAGACTTACGATCAAAAAAGCCGATGAATTCACATCGGCTTTTATATAGCTTTTAGCTCTCACGCAAAAAACATTCCCGCAAGACGAAGCCCGTTCTTGGTTTAGCAACCATCAGTGAAGACTTCAACCTTGTAATCATCACCCTCTTCCATTGCAGTAGTGTATTTTACATAGCAGTTACTTGCTTTGATTGAGTCTCGGTCATAAGCTTTCACCCACTTTGATTGTGTGATAACTCGATAGTTTGGATTGGCTGGAGTTTTACCAGCATTGAATGCATCCCAGACCCATTCACCATCACCGTTTTTGTAGTTCATCTCAGCCGTCATAAACTGCTCTAGACCACCATTTTCTACAATTGGATAACCAAATTGGACGCTACCTGCACCATCAACATGGTACGCCGGAAGCTTTTCTTGTCCTTCAATAGCTGATTTACCGAAAGCAAGTTCCGCAGCGTTGTGCACAGAGGCTGCCATGCCCTGAATTGAAGAGACCCGAGCGTCATGCTGTAAGTTTAAAAAGCGCGGTGCAGCAACGACTGCAAGAATGCCTAAAATAACAATGACAACAACGAGTTCAATAAGGGTGAAACCTTTAGATGTTTGCTTCATAACAGCGCTCCGATTTGTAAGACGCAGCAAAGCTAAAGGTCAAAAGTCAATTTTTTGTCACGTGAATATCAAAAAAGCACCCAGTTGGGCGCTTTCAAAATAGACATCTCAAAGTTGAGACAAGCTACGCTTTCTCAGCAAGAATGATGCGTAGAGTACGGCGTAATGGCTCTGCTGCACCCCATAATAGCTGGTCACCGACAGTGAACGCATTTAGGAAATCATCGCCCATTGCCATTTTACGTAGACGACCAACAGGGATTGACAGGGTACCTGTTACTTTCGCAGGCGTAAGTTCTTGAGCCGTGATGTCGCGGTCATTCGGAATCACTTTTACCCAGTCGTTGTGCGTTGCGATGATTTCTTCGATTTCATCCATTGGCACATTTTGCTTAAGCTTGATAGTCAGTGCTTGAGAGTGACTACGCATTGCACCGATACGAACACACGTACCATCAATTGGCACTGGTGCATCTTGGAAACCAAGGATCTTGTTCGCTTCTACACCCGCTTTCCACTCTTCTTTACTTTGACCGTTGTCGCGCTTGACGTCGATCCAAGGAATCAAAGAGCCAGCTAGTGGCACACCAAACTTATCGGTTGGGAATGAAGAGCCGCGCATGGTGTCGGCAACTTTTTTATCGATATCGAGAATTGAACTCGCTGGATTTGCTAGTTCAGAGCTTACTGAGTCGTTGATTACGCCCATCTGAGAAATCAGCTCACGCATGTTTTGCGCGCCTGCACCAGATGCCGCCTGGTACGTCATCGCACTCGTCCACTCGACAAGACCTTTCTCAAACAGACCGCCAAGACCCATAAGCATCAAGCTAACGGTACAGTTACCACCAACAAACGTGTTTGTACCACCGTGAATGCCTTGTTGAATTTGTTTCAGGTTAACAGGGTCCAGCGTAATGATAGAGTCGTCGACCATACGAAGTGTCGAAGCAGCATCGATCCAGTAACCTTTCCAGCCAGCTTGACGAAGCGCTGGATAAACTTTCTCTGTATAACCACCACCTTGACACGTAATCACTGCATCAAGTTGTTTTAAACTGTCAATATCGAACGCATCTTGAAGTAAACCAGCTTCTTTACCTAAGTTTGGAGCTGGGATACCTATTTGAGACGTACTGTAGAAAACTGGCTCGATCAAATCGAAATCTTTCTCTTCAACCATACGTTGCATTAGGACTGAACCCACCATGCCGCGCCAACCAACTAAACCTACTCTCATCGCACTAACTCTCCATGTATATTTTTGAAACTTTCTCCATAGTTCAATTTTCGACACAAAATCTCAAGCCCTAATTTGCAAATAAACACAACTTTTTTAACGTTTACCGCGAATTTTTATAATCCAAGGTATTTTCTTCTCTTTTCTTATCGGTTCAGCACTAAAACCTACCGAGAAAACTGCCAACACTGTGCTACATGGTCTTACCACTCCGTGAGAAAACAACATTTGCAGCACATATTTTTTACATCACAAAACATTTCAAACTATTAAACTTAAAGTTTTTTAGTTATTAATTTCACAAGCAAACGTTTTATCGGATGAAAGTCAAGATAAAGCACCAAATGTTCGAAATATAATTTTTGTTAATGTATGTTATGCGCGATTAAAACAGGGAGCGGCCTTCCTCTATTGCTCCATGAACGACAGAGGCACATATGAAGCAAGTTACAACACGTCTTCCTAGTCTGATACAGGTATTTATCTCACTAGGTTTGTTTCTTCTTTTGGCATTTTCATTTACTGCCAAATTAGACCTTCCAATCCAGCTTGCGCTGTACATTGGTTGGTTCATTATCATGTTATTGGGTCTAAGATTAGGTCACCAATACAAAGACCTTGAAAAAGCAGCACTAAACGGGATTTCTAATGGTTTAGGTGCCGTGCTGATCCTTCTTGCTGTAGGTGCCTTAGTCGGTACTTGGATCTCTGGTGGTATCGTACCAACCATCATCTACTACGGCTTAAAAGCCATTCACCCTTCTATCTTCTTGTTAGCGACAATGATCATCTGTTCTTTGACTGCGTTAGCAACAGGCACTTCTTGGGGTGCGGCAGGTACTGCTGGTATTGCCATGATGGGAATTGGTCAAGGTCTTGGGGTTCCAGCACCAATTACAGCTGGCGCGGTTTTATCAGGTTGTTACTTTGGCGACAAAATGTCTCCACTTTCTGATTCCGTGATTCTTGCTTCTTCAATGTCAAACGTAGAAGTCGTAGAGCACATCAAAGGGATGCTGCCTATTGCCCTGATCAGTTACATCATTACGGGTATTATGTTTACTGCATTTGGCTTCCACTTCGCAGGTAAAGTGGATATGAGCCAAGTTGACTCAGTAATTCAGGCTATGGAACAACAATTTTTCATTACGCCTTATTCTTTTGTTCCAGTCATTATCGTTTTGGCTCTACTCGCTATGCGCATGCCTTCTTTCCCTGTGATCAGCTTCGGTTCACTACTAGGTATTATCTGGGCAGTAATGATTCAGGATGTAGACTTCCTAACGGCATTCAATACCGCTTGGGCACCATTTGCAATTTCTTCGGGTGTGGATTTCATTGACTCGATTCTGAACCGAGGCGGTATGTCTTCTATGCTAGGTTCTGTTGCAGTTATCGTATTTGGTCTTGGTTTTGGTGGCTTGCTAGATAAGGTGGGCGTGCTTGAGACAATTGCGAAACTGTTCGAGCGACGTGTTCAAAGTGCGGGCTCTCTAGCGACAAGCACCATTGGTACAGCTTTCATGGGTAACGTATTTGGCTCGGCGATGTACGTATCACTGATTCTGACACCAAAAATCTGTGCGAAAAACTACGATCGCCTTGGCTACAAACGTAAAAACCTATCCCGTAACGCCGAGTTCGGTGGTACGTTAACGTCAGGTATGGTGCCTTGGAGTGACAACGGCATCTACATGGCGAGTATTCTGGGTGTGGCAACATTGTCTTACGCGCCATTCATGTGGTTGAGCTTCGTGTGTATTATCGTCACTATCTTCACGTCGTACATGGGTTGGTTTGTCGATAAATGCGAACCAACAGCACCAGCAACAGAAGAACAAGCAGAAGGTGAACTAAAGCAGCAAACGGCTTAAATAGTTCTAACTTTCAATAGAATAGAAAAAGGACCGACGATTCGGTCCTTTTTTATGTTTGTCGTTTGGCTAAGCTCCGGCTAATCAGGCAGATTTGGTTCCTGCTCTTACCGCTGAACGTTTACCTAAGGCATAGCCCAAAACAAGAGGAGCAAAGAAGATCACTAGGATGAACAAAATGAAGTAGATGATGGTGCTCTTCACCAGTTCGATCAGTTTATCCATTGCAAGGTTCACAACCTCTTGTGAAACGTGGTCGAGGTCTTGCGCAAACTTCTCTCTTTCGTTTGTAATAATTTGAGCAATCTCTTGGCGTTCTCTCGCCACCATTTTTTCTAGTGCTTGTCGCTCTTCACTCAACTGAACCAAGCGCTCTTCTGTTTTCTGGTCGATATCTTCAACAAGTGGCTGCAACTGCACTGCCATTTGCTGTGCCAAGTTACGCATATACTCTGGGTTATTATCGATAAAGTCTTTCAACGACTCAGAAGTAACCTTCAAGCTGTTTAGCGCTGCATTTACTTGTTCGATACTTGCTGAGCTATTGAGTGCGAGCAACTGCGCTTTCCACGTCATGATTTTTGGTGTTTGTTCAGACACTAAGCTCAAACGATCAGACACATCACCGATAGCCTCAGGCATCGTACCCAATGTCGTTACAGCTTCTTCCTCACTGATCTGATTCGCTTGTAACCAAGCTCGATAAGCTGGTGTACGGATCATACTCAAATCCGCGAATGGGTATTTCTCAACAAAGTCAGCCACAAACACTTTGGTTTTCGAGTACACGTCTTTTTTCAACAAAGATTGTGCAAGCTTATCGACTTCCTTGGCTAAGTGAGCAGACACTTGTTGTGCTTCCCCGGTAGTGAATAGATCTTTCCCTGCACCGACACTGAAGAACTGGTCCATTTGGTGAGTAAATACCCACGTGTCAATCAGCGCCGCCATTGGCGAGACTTGGTAAGCGGCAGCTTGAAGCCCTTCTTCCGCATTGATTTTCCAAAGTAAAATATAAGATTGGTTTACTTTATCGTTAGGCTCGTAGTTGTCTTGGAGCACATCGGCAGCTTGCTCTACTTGAGCAAAGAACTGCTGAGCGTATTCACGCGTCATAATGCGCATGTTTAGCTCTTGTTTGGTGAGCGGTACAGTTTGACTATCGATTTTTACTTCTAAGAGAGAGCATCCCGAAAGGCTTAAAACCAGACAGGCTATCAACCAAGAAGACAGTCGGCGGATGAACATGAAATTACCTATGATCAAATGGTGTAGGACAGGAACAGTGACGAACCAAAGCATAAGGTTCGCAAGCGCCCCTTAATACCTGAATCTCTACTATTTTAAGTCAGAGGAATATCAATCTGTTAGCACTTCTCGAATGTTTTCACTATTAAGAACTGCCTCAGCAAAAAGTGTCGTTTTCTGCAGGGTATCTTCCAACATATCCAGCTTGCCTGTAACGACTTCCTGACCTTGTTTAATTAAAGATTCGATATCCCCAGATATATAGTGTAGAGGCATCGCCCCAATGCTGCCTGACACTCCCTTCAAGCTATGGGCGATACGCTGAGCGTGTTCTTCATCCTTACCCTCAGCTATCAATGTTCTTAGCTTCGTACCATCTTCAGAATGATCTTGTATGAAAACCTCTAACAACATACGCACAGACTCTTCATCACCAGAGAGCGAATCAAGCATTTTCTCTATATCGATATAAGGCTCATCCGTCTCCACGCTCACACTCGCGGCTAAAGAAGATGCATCGTCATTCTCTTCTTCTAGAGGTGTGGTTGGTTTTACCACATCCACAGGCATGCGCTCCTCACCACTTGGCTCGGTAACTTGCTTCTCTGTCGGCAAAATCACTTCAGATGGGTTCGGCTTCATTGGTGTATCCGTTTTTTCACAAGGTTGAATTGGAGCATCTAAGACTGGAGTTTCCTTGTAGAACAAAGCCCAAGAAACCACCGCGAGTAAGGAACCACTTACTAACACTAAAAAGGAGATGTAAAACATCAGCTTTTGTTCAAGAGAGCTAATGACAGAGGCAAACTGATTAGAAAATTCAGGGTTAAGCAATTGGTTAGCGAGGTGGCTGCCTTGAGCATGAGCGGCAAGCACATTTGACGTTTGAGCCAATCGACGTTGGAACGCCCCTTGCTCTTTTTGCTCTAGCTTTTGTGACTCGGTAAAAAGAGAATCAAGCTCTTGGTAAGTATCTGAGCTTGTCGCTGCATCGCTAAACATGGCTTCTAAGACCAAAGCACCTAAGCGATAGTACATGGTTCTCAGTTGCTCAGAGTTACTGGCTGACTCTCGGCTATTATGGAGTTGGTCAGCCAGCGCGACTAGCTCACTATCGCTACCGATAAATGTTCTCGCGCCTTCAAGAAAACGATCAGTTGAATAAAGCAGTTGCGTTAAGTCTGGACCACCCCAGCGGTCAGAGTACTCGCTCTGCAATTGCAAACGAACTGCATAAACAAGCTGAAGTTTGAGAGAGACTTGGTCAACGTGCTGAGCACGATAAGGCAGCTCAAAGTTAAAGATATGACGCACTTCATCAACCTTGCTGCTGAGTTCATCAACGGTTGAAATCGTACGTATGGTTTGTTGAGCTTGCAGCCAAATACCCACAGCAAAGGCACACCATACCGCAAACAAAAACCAGATTGCTTGTTTTATTCCCTCTTTGAATTGCAGCAACGCCCATTCCTCAATTATCTCTATTAATAACAAGCATATACCATGAAATGCGCTTTTAGTGTGCACACTTCACATAAAAAAAGAGAGCACAATGCTCTCTTCTTTCAATTAATTACGGCTCAACTGATCTTTCAAGTTTGGCGGTGTGCCTTTAATCGTAAGCGTGTCTGTCTCTGGATCGTAGAAAATACGCTCACCCAGCAACAGGCTATCAAAACTAATATTTAAGCCGCCACCAGCACCAACGTACTTAGTCAGTTTACGCACTGTAGAACGGTCGCCTGGGAATGACTCTTCCAACTCGTAACCTTGCTCTTTGGTGAAATCCATAAAGCTAGTACCATCTTGGCTAGGAGGAAGCTCACCAGACAGTTCAGAGATTTGCACCTCGTCACCTGATTTAATTTGCTCGTTACAGTAATTGTAAACCTGCTTTTTGTATTCGTTCGCTTCTTGCTTTTCTAACTTAGAATCGGCACAGAAATCTTCCACCGCCTGCATCAGCACTTGGTTTTGCTGTTTAGTGTCTAAACCAACATCCGCTTGCAAGAAATCCAAGAAGAAGTCTGCCACTTTACGACCTACGCGACCTTTGATGTAAGAAAGGTAACGGTTTGAATCACGATCAGTGTCATAACTCGATAGATCGATGCGTGCCGCGATATCCATCTTAGTGATGTCTAAATAATCCGTAGCATCGATATCTAAGCCTTCTGTCACTTTTAGGCTTTGGTTCATTGGTAAGATACCAATAAATAAATAATCCGTAGCCAAGCTCTGATACTCAGCAAAGACTAAGATACCTTCGTCAGCAAATGGGTACTTGATCAACTCTTCTTTCAAGCGATTTGCACTAATTTGTGAGAAATCATAAAAATCTCTCTCTCCTTTGCGCATTTCTTGAAGCCAAAACTGAAATTCGCTGTCTGATTGGAAAGAGCCGAAGCCTTTTCCTGCTTTAGAATGGAATACGCGATGCAGTTCCGCGACAAGGTTTTCTGTTGAGGTATCGTTTTCTAACGACGCCGGGCGAAGTTTAACAACCAGTTCGTCCTGATCGTTTTTGCACAATTGATGCAGAATAACGTTTGAAAGATGAAGGCTCATAGTGATTTTATCTTGCTACAAGGTTTAAGTTGTTGGGCATTGTAGGTTATCATAAGCCGCTTTTACTATCATTATTAGAGTCTTTATGCCGATTACATCTAAATATACTGACGAACAAGTAGAGAAAATTCTTGCTGAAGTGGGTGCTGTTCTTGAAAAACACGCTGCTTCTCCTGAGTTGACGCTAATGATTGCCGGAAATATCGCAACCAATGTCTTAAATCAACAAGTTGCTGCTTCACAACGCAAAGTTATTGCTGAAAAATTTGCTCAGGCACTGATGTCTTCTCTTGAAGCGCCAAAATCACACTAAAAACGGATAATAGAACAAGTACATGGTAGACAGCGGAAACTCATACGGCGAACGCGTATCCCGACTAGTAGGTTGGGGGCATTGGTTTGCATTCTTCAACATCGTCGCTTCGATGTTGATAGGTACACGCTATATCGTTCAATCGCCTTGGCCAGAAACCCTGATGGGTCAATTCTATTTGGCGGTTTCGTGGGTGGGGCATTTTGGCTTTCTTGTTTTTGCTCTGTACTTATTGGTTCTATTTCCGCTGACGTTTGTCCTGCCATCTAGGAAACTCTTCCGTTTGGTGGCAGTGATATTTGCTACGGTTGGTCAAACCGTGCTGCTGATTGATACTCAAGCGTATCAATCAATTAATCTGCACCTAAACCCTGTGGTTTGGGAGTTGTTGTTTAGCGAAGACAAAAGCGCACTCAGCTCAGATCTCCAACATTTATTTGTTGTGATGCCGCTGATCTTCCTTGTTCAACTCGCTTTATCTGAATGGGTATGGCGTAAACAGCGCAAACTTTCTCATAAACACGTTGGTCGACCATTGGCCGCCGTGTTCTTCTTAAGCTTCATCGCAAGCCATTTGGTTTACATCTGGGCTGATGCTTACTTCTACAATCCTATTACCAGCCAACGCTCTAACTTCCCACTGTCATACCCTATGACAGCGAAGAGCTTTATGGAAAAACACGGTCTTCTTGACCGCGAAGAGTACCTAAAACGCTTAGCTGAGAACCAAGGTAATATTGATTTAGTAAGCTACCCACTAGAGAAGCTAGAATTCAATCGTCGTGTTAACAAGTTAAACGTGCTGATGATCAGCGTGAACAACTTACGTGCCGACGCATTGAACCAAGACGAAATGCCGAGCTTGTACCAGTTCGCACAAGACAATCAAAACTTTGTTAATCATTACAGTTCGAGCAATGATACATACGGTGCATTTGGTCTGTTCTATGGTTTACCGAGTAGCTACGCAAGTAGCATCAAAGCTCAAGGTAGCGCACCAGTTATGCTAGATGTACTGAAAGATCAGGGTTATAGCTTTGGTTTATTCAGTGGCAATGGCTTTGAAGAAGACTTGTATTCTGAAGTTATCTTCCGCGGCTTAAACTTGGCAAACTCACTCGATGGAAGCCAAGCTCATACCGATCCACAATCTATTTCTGCGTGGAACACATGGCTAACAGAGCAAGCCCAGCAGCCTTGGTTTAGCTTCATTGAAGTGACAACCGTTGATAACTTCGAATCAGAAACGATGGCAGCGAATGAAGAGCTCCCTGCTAGCGAGCGATTCAAGCAAGCTTACGAGCAAGCGGTAAAATCGGCTGATAAAACAGTTGCGAAGATCATCGCAGACCTAGAAGAAAAGCAACTGCTTGCAAACACGATTGTGGTTATTACCTCAAACCATGGTAGCGAGTTCAACGAAACCAATACCAACAGTTGGGGCGCAAACAGCAACTACAGCAAATATCAACTGCAAGTGCCTATGGTTATCCATTGGCCAGGTATGCTACCAGCGGAATTTACCCACAGTACAAGCCACTTAGACTTGTCAGTGACACTGTTGCAAGACATGCTGGGCGTATCTTCAAACCCATACGATTACAGCAGCGGGCGTAATTTGTTTGATGAAAGTCGCCGTCGTTGGATCTTAGCCGGCGATACACGTGAAATAGCACTGATCACCGGCTCTCAAACGACCGTTATCGATAAGTTTGGTAACTACAAGCTGTACGATGACAATTACAAGCGTTTGCGCGAAACATCGCCTAAACTGCCTGTTCTAATGCAAGGTTTGACAGAGCTTCAACGCTTCTATTCTAAAAGCAATTAATTGAACAAAAGCTCTCCACCCGGAGAGCTTTTTTGATTCTTTTCTCCACAAACAACACAAAATCGTGCACTAAACGTCCAAACGATTCATTTTAGGGTTTACAAGATTTTCAAAGCCTTATATTATGCGCCTCAACAACGGAGAGATGGCTGAGTGGTTGAAAGCACCGGTCTTGAAAACCGGCATACGTTAATAGCGTATCTAGGGTTCAAATCCCTATCTCTCCGCCACATTTAGAAAGCCCGTTGAGAAATCAGCGGGCTTTCGTCGTTTTAGCGCTCGGAGAATTACGGGATTTCTAAATCCCTAGTTGAGCGCCCCCCCCCGGACTAGGCGTCCCCGCACTCAGCCACATTTAAAAAGCTCGTCGAGAAATCAACGAGCTTTTATCGTTTTAGCGCTCGGAGAATTACGGGGTTTCTAAATCCCTAGTTGAGTACAACCTCGATACGTAGCCACTCTTAGAAATGTTCGTTGCGATGCGAATCAAAAAGAGTGCCACTACTCCAAACATTTATCACTCCTCAACTGATAAGAAAAAAGCCCACAACCTGAAGTGTAGGTGTACCTTGAGAGTGACTTACATTTATTATTAGGCGAATTATAAGGTGTTTATAACTGTTGCTAAGGTTACAGCTAGCCTAATATTTATCTCGGCAAATGACAGGACTCTCTTTCTGGCATGTGCTAAATCCATCTATTTGTTGCTTAGACAACGTCAAAGGCTAGGAAAATAAAAAGGGAAAGGATTCCCATCTTAACATCCCAATCAAGTGTAAAACCCGTTAATTATTGATGTCGTCTTCATCGCATTCTCGCGACTTGGTTAACCCTTCTTGATTTTGCTTTTCATGCAAAGCTTCGATTAACTTTTTATCAACTTCTGCAAAATATAGGTCTTCGATTGCTTTCTCCCGCAAACGCAGCTTTTCCGTAAAATCCATACGCTGCCGCCTCTTTTTTGACAATACTCACCTTAAGTATAGGTCTTAGGCTTACCACAATAAAAAAGGTGAGACATCAGTGCCTCACCTTTCACAATCATTGGTTCTACTATCGTGGTTTATATACGCTTTCTGCGGCATTGATAAGCTGCATGTGAATGGGTACTAAATCTGAGTGATTACTTCGATACCCACCACCAACAACAGCGGCAACAGGAACCCCTTTATCTTTCATCAACTGCATTATGAAACGGTCTCGTTCATATATCCCTTGCGTGGATACGTCAAAATAACCAAGTTCATCGTCGGTATGTATATCTACACCCGCATCATAGATAACCATATCCGGGCGGTGCAGGTTGAGCGCCATTTCAACCACTTCTTTAAACGTCATTAAGAAAGTATCGTCACTGGTTCCTCGGCTCAACGGAACGTCGAGATCTGAATCCGGTTTCCTCGCGGGAAAGTTCTTATCACAATGGAAAGACAGGGTGATGATATCAAGCTCGTCTGCACATAAAGTTGCAGTACCATCACCGTGGTGCACATCGCTATCAATAATAAGCACTTTGTCTACGTGCTCTGTCTCCAGCATGTGTTTTGCCGCGATCACCAAATCATTGAATAGACAAAAACCACTTCCAAAATCTTTATGCGCATGATGGTAGCCACCGCTAAGGTGAATCGCGACACCGTGCTCTAATGCCTTTTCTGCAGTCAAAACGGTGCCCGCTGTCGACATAAGCGTCCGCGAGACTAAGGTCTCACTCCAAGGAAATCCTATTCGACGCATTTTAGCTGCCGGCATATCGCCACTAACAAGCAAATCCACATACTCCCCACTATGAACCAGCTTGATCTCATCCACGTTAAGCGGTTGAGGTTGGGAAAATTCGATATGTTGTCCCCAATCTTGTTGAACCAACTTGTCCTTCACTGCTTGATAAAGGTATTGGTACTTCATAATTGGATAACGGTGACCTTCCGGCAGTTCCAGTTGTGAGTAGATGGGATGATAGATCAGTGGCAACATGAGACATTCTTTTCAACAATCATTGTGAAATAGTACCAACTCCAAGAGTTGATTAAAAAGGAAATTAATTGATAATGATTTTCAATATCAGTTAATTTCCTTTCATTATGAACAAAACGTTATATACGATCCTTGGCGCTTTCTTTGGCTCTTTTTGCGCGATATCGCTTTTCATGTCAATGATGGTTGGAGCTTGGTGGCTGGTTGATTTTATTGCTCTGAGCTAACACAATGATCTTACTTCTATATCACCTAATTGAATCACACAGATAGGCACACCCATGAGTCAGACAGTCTTTATCACCGGAGCAAATCGCGGCATAGGTTTGAGCCTAACAGCACTGTATTTACAACAAGGTGCTCACGTACATGCGACCAGTCGCAATCTAGCAGAAAGCAAAGATCTGCAAGCGTTAGCATCAAACTATGACACGTTAACTTTGCATGAGTTAGACGTCACCAATTACGACGATGTTACTGAGTTAGCTAACCAACTCCCTGCTATCGATCTGCTGATCAACAATGCTGGGTATTACGGGCCGAAAGGTTATGGTTTTGGGAATACAGACGTTGATGAATGGCGTCAAGTATTCGAGATAAATACGATCGCGCCCTTAAAGCTTGTCGAGAGCTTCTATCCTGTAATGAAAAAAGGGACAACTAAGAAGATCGCATGTATCTCTTCTAAAGTTGGCAGCATGACAGAAAATACCTCTGGAGGAGGTTACATCTATCGCTCTTCTAAAGCTGCACTAAACTCAGTAGTAAAAAGCTTAAGTAATGATTTAACAGGAGAAGGTTTTACCGTACTCGCTCTACACCCTGGTTGGGTACAAACAGCAATGGGCGGACCAAACGCCCTTATCGATACTCAAACCTCCGCAGCAGGTCTTGCAAAAGTAATAGAGCAAAGCTCGCAGGAAAATTCTGGTCAGTTCATCAACTACGACGGAACCATGCTTCCTTGGTAATCTTTCGCAATCAATAGCTTAAAGTTGGGTCACGACAATCTAATCGTGTTGTGATCTTTCTATCCCCCCTTCTTTATCTCATCACTTTACTTGAATTTCACTCATTCCTATCCAGACTTAGTGAGGATATCGACCACTAAGGAGAGTAACCATGGCTGCAGATAAAGATCTGGTCAATTTCAGTGAAGATCATGAGCTCAATTACTGCTTGAGAAGTGCAGGTAAACGTCAAACTCAAGCGAACCGAGACACGCTTGTCGACTTGGGACGACAAGTAAAGCAAGATTTAGGAAAGCGTGTTTTAACGCAAGATGATGTGCGCGGTGCGATACAAAGTAATGGGGAGCTATTTGATTAGCAGCGATCCATAAATGATAAAAAGCGGCGCTCCAGGTGCCGCTTCGCTTATTGATTATTTAGACGCTTTCTACCCAAGTAACCTCGAGATGCTAGGTTCAGCGAGAATAACTTGGTTTGTAGACGCGACGGCGATTTAAAGGTTTAGTCATTCTAAATCAAGAATCGGCAACAAAGTATACAAGCCAAGACCCTTATATTTGCAAAGAGTGCCCTTTAGGAGCGTGTCTTTGACTCGCTTTTTTAGTCAAACAAATGGCTGCGTCAAACAACTTGGAAAGAGCTGGCTATTACGCTGCGTTGTTTTCCTTGACCTCGAATCAATGACAACGCTCTGAATCCTGCATCTTGAAGTCACTTGGGTATACGTTTGCCTGTACTCGACTTTGATGTGCTCTTTTTGGAATAGCTGCGCTTCTTGCGTTTAAATGCAGGACGCTCGACTTTAGGAAGGTGACGTAAAGAATCTGGAATAGGACCGGACTTCACCTCGCCCATCAAACCATCGATACGTTGCTCTAACGCCTGCATAAAAGGTTGATAAGCTTGATTTCGCTCTGCCATACCCTGCAATTGGTGTTCCCAATGTGCTGTCATATCGGGATAAGTCGAGTCCATCGGCAAAGCATGGATCAAACCACGCCCTGCTGGTGAGCTTAAAATCGACTTTCCCTGACGCGTTAAAAGTTGGCGCTTAAACAAAGTGTCTAAAATGCCGGCTCTGGTCGCTTCTGTTCCCAAACCGTCTGTATCGCGTAAGATCTTCTTCAGTTCTTTGTCTGCTACGTAACGCGCAATCCCAGTCATCGCTTGCAGCAATGTCGCTTCAGTAAAATGCTTTGGAGGTTCTGTCTTACGGTCTTTAATTTCCCCTTCCCGACACGTCAGTACCGTACCTTCTTGTAATGGCGGTACAGCATCGATGCCCTCGTCCTCTTTGTCCGTTTTCCCCATGAGTGCTTTCCACCCCGGAGAAACCAACTGGCGACCTTTAGCGATAAACGTGCCACCAGCGATATCAAATACAAGCTTCGCTTCTGCGTAAATGGCAGCTGGATAGAATTGCATTAAATATTGACGTGCAATGAGTTGATACACCTTCATCTCATTACCTGACAACGCGTTCACATTTGCTTGTTTAGGCGTTGGGATAATTGCGTGGTGAGCATCAACTTTTTTGTCGTTCCACGCTTTGGACTTAATTGACAAATCCGCACCTTGCACCGCACTTTGTAGCTCTTTGGCATTGTTGGAGATAGCAGAGGTAACAGAACCCGCTTGTGCGTAATGCTCCATAGGCAAGTAACGACAATCCGAACGCGGGTAAGTGATCAACTTATGTTTTTCATAGAGAGCCTGACAGGTATCTAGTACTTGTTGTGCGCTCATCCCATAACGTTTAGCAGCATCGATTTGTAACGCAGATAGTGAATAGGGAAGCGGAGCCGATTGCTTGGTTTGCTTTTGTTCTGATTCGGTCACTTTGGCGGGCTGATTGGCAATGCGATTCGCCACGTTCTCTACGAGCTTTCTACTCAGAACGCGCCCCTCTTCGTCTTGCCATGGTTTACACGCCTCACTAGGTTTCCAACGCGCACGTATATCAAACGAACCATTTTGATCTTGATATGGAATTAAAGCATGCAGCGTGAAGTAGTCTTTCGGCACAAAGTTCTCGATTTCTTCGTCACGACGCACCACCAGACCTAACACTGGAGTTTGCACCCGCCCTACTGACAAAACACCTTGATAGCCCGCTTTTTGGCCCAGCAAAGTGTAAGCACGCGACATGTTCATTCCGTAAAGCCAATCGGCTCGAGAACGCGCCAAAGCAGAAACAGAAAGAGGAATAAAGTCGCGGTTACTGCGCATCGAGCTTAAGGCTCGTTTTACTGCGGGCAAGTTCAAGTCCGAAATCAACAATCGTTGAGTGGCTTCTTTTTTGGTTTTGGAGAGTTTGCAATAGTCCAGAACCTCATCCACTAACAGTTGCCCTTCTCGATCAGGGTCTCCTGCATGAATGACCTCCGTAGCCTCTTTGAGAAGTTTACGGATCACTGTGAGTTGTTTACTGGCACTCTTCCTCGGTCTCAGTTGCCATTGCTGTGGAACAATCGGTAAATCAGCCAGATTCCATTTCTTATACCGTTCGTCATAAGCGTCAGGTTCTACTTGCTCTAACAGGTGACCAATACACCAAGTTACGACATCACCGTTTCCACAGCGGATAAAGCCTTGATCTTTCTTTTGAGGATTTGGCAACGCAGCCGCTATAGCGCGACCTAGACTTGGTTTTTCAGCAATAAACAGACGAGACATAAAGTTCAGAAAATCAAAACAATGAGGGGGACATTATCTAATGTCCCCCTAACAAATCAAGAAAAACTGTACAGATGAACAGTGATAAGGTCACGATTCTAGATTATTGAAACTCAACGAATTGAGACAGTTCACGCTCTGGCACTTTCATTGGCGTACAACCAGGGGTGCCTAAATACAGGAAACCTACGATTTGGTCTTTGCCTTCAAGACCAAACGCTTGATGTACTTCTGGATGGAACATCCACTTTCCTGAACGCCAAAAGCCTTGGAAACCTTGGGCAACTGCCGCCATTTGCATCGCTTGCACTGCACAACCTGCAGACAGATATTGTTCCAGTTCTGGGACTTTTTCGTGTTCTGTCACTTTAGCAATCACAGTGATAACCATAGGCGCGCGAAAAGGCGCGTTTTTCACTTTTTCTATCACCGCGTCTTCGCTGTTTTCAGCTTCAGCTGCTCTCACAAGGATATCTGACAACTTTTTAAGGCCATCCCCTTGAGCAATAACAAAACGCCAAGGCGTCAATCCTGCGTGATCTGGCGCTCGCAGACCTGCACGAATGATATTTTCTAGAGCTTGCCCTTCTGGTGCAGGCTCAGACAACTTGGCAATAGAACGGCGGTTGAGCAAAAGATCGAGAGCTTCCATGAACAAGTCCTTATTAGGTGAGTTATTATTTTTACGCGTTCACTTTAGCATAATCCACTTTGGCAAATAACACTCTGTTTTATAGGGTTTAAAACCATAAAAAAAGCTGCGCACAAGGCGCAGCCACAAAAGGTTAAGAATGAAAAAGATCCGTCACAGATAACTACAGTTTTACAGCAAGTTTGACGCCTTGACGGATAGCGCGCACCGCATCAAGTTCTCCTGCATGATCTGCGCCGCCAATAATATGCAGTTTTTCACCAAGCTCGTGCCACTTGTCCTCAAATGGACGAACCGACTCTTGACCGGCGCAAATCACCACTTTATCTGCAGCTAACAATTGTTCTTTGCCATTCACATGAATGTGCAAACCAGTATCATCTATCTTGTCGTAAGACACGCCACCATATAAGTGAACACCGCGTTTCTCTAATGTGCGTTTATGAATCCAACCCGTAGTTTTACCCGGACCTTTACCGACACGACCTTTACGACGTTGTAGAACCCATACTTCTTTATCACTAACAGCATCGGGATAAGGGTATAAACCGCCCGGTTGAGACATCTCTTTGTCGATTCCCCATTCGTGTAGCCAATCATCCAACGTCTGACCAACTGGTTCAGTGAGCATGGTGGCTACATCGACACCAATACCACCAGCACCAACAATGGCAACTTTCTCACCTACAGGAGTTTTATCTCGAATGAGTGTTTGATAGTCGATCACTTTTTCTGGATTATCGATGCCATCGATTTTAACTTTACGAGGCTCTACACCCGAAGCCATCACCACTTCATCGTATTCGGTCAATAAGTCATAGTTAGCTTCTGTTTCTAGGTGAAGGTTAACGCCCGTCTCCTCAATGCGATTTGCAAAGTAACGAATCGTTTCACGGAATTCTTCTTTGCCCGGGATTTGCATCGCTAAGCGGAACTGCCCTCCAATGCGGTCATTTTTCTCAAACAGATCCACTTTGTGTCCACGCTCAGCCAATGTAGTAGCACACGCAAGACCGGCAGGACCCGCCCCAATAACGGCAATGTTTTTCTTCTTGAATGCGGGTTCTACGACAATTTCTGTTTCATAACAGGCGAGCGGATTGACCAAACAGCTCGCTCGCTTGCCTTTAAATACGTTATCCAGACACGCTTGGTTGCAACCAATGCAAGTATTAATCAATTGGGACTTCTCTTGTTCAGCCTTAGCGACAAAGTAAGGATCAGCTAAGAAAGGTCGCGCCATTGATACCATATCAGCGTGTCCAGAAGAGAGAATACGTTCAGCTTCGTCAGGGGTATTAATTCGGTTACAAGTAATAATAGGAACCGAAACGTGAGGTTTGACTTTTTCAGTAACCCAAGTAAACGCACCTCGTGGAACTTGAGTCGCAATCGTTGGGATACGAGCCTCGTGCCAACCGATACCCGTATTGATGATGGTTACACCCGCTTCTTCTAGTGCCTTTGCCAGTTCAATCACATCATCAAAGGTGCTGCCTTGCTCAACCAAATCAAGCATAGAGAGTCGGAAAATAATAATGAACTTTTCACCAACCGCTTTGCGCACCGCTTTGACAATTTCAACCGGGAAACGCATGCGTTTTTTGTAGCTGCCGCCCCACTCGTCATAACGCATGTTGGTGCGCTTACATAAAAACTGGTTAATCAAATAACCTTCAGAGCCCATCAGCTCCACGCCATCGTAACCCGCAAGCTGTGCCAATTCAGCACTGTTAGCAAAAGCGTCGATGGTCTTTTTGATCTGACGTTCGCTCATTTCACTAGGTGCAAATTTTGCGATCGGAGCTTTGATTCCCGACGCACTTTGCGCGAATGGGTGCATCGCATAACGTCCGGCATGAAGAATTTGCAAAGCGATTTTGCCACCATGTTTATGTACGGCTTCTGTCACAACCTGGTGTGCCTTAGCGTGTTTCGGCTTACTAAACTCGGCACTCAAAGGGTGTAGTCGGCCACGTAAGTTTGGAGAAAAACCACCCGTCACGATAAGACCTACACCGCCCTTCGCACGCTCTTCATAGAACGCCGCAAGCTTTTGTAGTCCTTCTTTGTGTTCTTCTAAACCGGTGTGCATTGATCCCATCAAGACGCGGTTTCGTAGCTGTGTAAAACCTAAGTCCAATGGTTTTAACAAATTTGGGTACATGGCAGACATCACTAAACATCCATTTTTATTGTTGTGGTCTGACCACAGTACGCCGCAAAAACCAAAAAATCAAACAAGCGTTTACATTTTTGCAACACACATCAATCTCGCGCTAAACTATGCCAATTGTTGAATGAGCGTGATAAGCTAAAAAAATTGTTATCTTTTGAGATCTTAGAGATAAGACCCCATACTTTGTACTATTAGGGAATGACTATCTCGTTATGGAGACAAGATGAAAAAAATCTTCCAATTTATTGGTCTGATATTTAAGGGGATATGGAAAGCCATTACCTTTGTCAGACTTGCTCTGGCAAATTTGATCTTCCTAGTGATGATTGCCGTCTTTTACTTTGCTTTTACATACACTGGTGAAGGTCAACCTACTGTTGAAAAAGAATCGGCTCTTGTGATGAACCTTTCTGGTCCTATCGTCGAGCAGCGCCGTTATGTTAATCCGATGGACTCCGTCGCAGGTTCAATCCTAGGTAACGAAATTCCGAAAGAAAACGTACTCTTCGATATCGTCGATACCATTCGTTACGCCAAAGACGATCCGAAAGTTTCTGGCTTAGTCCTAGCTTTACGCGATATGCCGGAAACCAACCTGACCAAGCTTCGCTACATCGCCAAAGCGTTGAACGAATTTAAAACGTCAGGCAAGCCTGTCTATGCCGTCGGGGACTTCTACAACCAGAGCCAATACTATCTGGCAAGTTATGCAGATAAAGTGTTCCTAGCACCTGATGGTGGCGTGTTGATCAAGGGTTACAGCTCTTACTCAATGTACTACAAAACCTTGTTAGAGAAGCTAGACGTATCAACACACGTATTCCGTGTTGGTACCTACAAATCCGCAATTGAGCCCTTCATCCGTGACGATATGTCTGATGCAGCGAAAGAATCAGCAACACGCTGGATAACCCAACTTTGGAGTGCCTTTGTCGATGACGTTGCGACTAACCGTAACATTGATGCAAAAGTACTAAACCCAACAATGGATGAGCTCCTTGCTGAAATGAAATCCGTTGATGGTGATCTTGCACAACTTGCTGTGAAAATGGGTCTAGTAGATGAACTTGCAACGCGTCAAGACGTTCGAAAGTTATTCGCAAAAGAATTTGGTAGTGATGGCAAGGACAGTTACAACGCAATTGGTTACTACGATTACCTAGCGACCATGCGCCCTAACTTAATGCCGTCTGAAAATGACATTGCTGTTGTCGTCGCGAGCGGTGCGATTATGGATGGTCAGCAACCACGTGGCACTGTTGGTGGCGATACGGTTGCAAGCCTACTACGCCAAGCTCGTAATGACGACAAGGTAAAAGCAGTCGTACTTCGAGTGGACAGCCCTGGCGGTAGTGCATTTGCTTCAGAAGTGATCCGTAATGAAGTGGAAGCGCTTAAAGAAGCAGGTAAACCTGTGGTCGTATCTATGTCTAGCCTTGCTGCTTCAGGTGGTTACTGGATCTCAATGAGCGCAGACAAGATCGTTGCTCAACCAACAACGCTGACAGGCTCAATTGGTATCTTCAGTGTGATCACTACATTTGAAAAAGGCTTCACTAAACTTGGTATCAGCACCGATGGCGTAGGCACTTCACCATTCTCAGGTGACGGTATCACAACGGGATTGTCTGAAGGTGCGTCTCAAGCATTCCAGCTTGGCATTGAGCACGGTTACAAGCGCTTTATTTCACTGGTGGGGTCCAACCGTGATATGTCTGTGGAAGACGTCGACAAAGTGGCACAAGGTCGAGTTTGGACAGGTCAAGACGCAATGTCATTCGGCTTGGTGGACCAAATGGGTGACTTCGATGATGCGGTAGAACTGGCTGCGAAATTAGCAGAAGTCGACAACTACGATATCTACTGGGTCGAAGAGCCACTATCGCCAACAGAACAACTGATCCAAGAGTTTATGAATCAGGTCAAAGTATCTCTCGGTATCGACGCGACTGCGTTTTTACCAAAGAGCCTTCAACCTGTCGCTCAACAATTTGAGCAAGACGCAAGCATGCTGCAAAGCTTTAACGATCCAAAAGGTCAATATGCGTTCTGTTTGAACTGCCAAGTGCAATAGCTTTCCTAGCTTAGCCAAAAAGGGGCGTCTCTGTGCGAGATGCCCCTTTTTATTAGGTTTCATTTCGCTATAATCCCCGCCACTGTTCCCCTACATGAAGTAAAGTAGAACGATGACTAGAAAACATATCTACATCGCTTACACCGGTGGCACCATCGGTATGCAAAAATCGGATCACGGCTACGTGCCTGTGGCTGGCTTTATGGAAAAGCAACTAGCCAGTATGCCCGAGTTCCACCGTCCAGAAATGCCGGAATACACTATCCACGAGTACGAACCACTGATCGACTCTTCAGATATGACGCCTGCTGACTGGCAGCAAATCGCAGACGACATCCGTGACAACTACGAAAAATATGATGGTTTTGTGATTTTGCATGGTACTGACACCATGGCATACACCGCTTCAGCCTTGTCTTTCATGTTGGAAAATTTAGGTAAGCCCGTTATCGTGACAGGCTCACAGATTCCGTTGGCTGAGCTACGCTCAGACGGACAAGCAAACCTCCTTAATGCCCTGCACATTGCGGCCAACTACCCAATCAACGAAGTAACACTGTTCTTCAACAACCAGTTGATGCGTGGTAACCGTAGTACCAAATCTCACGCAGATGGATTCAATGCCTTTACTTCACCTAACCTGCCACCGCTTTTGGAAGCAGGGATCAATATCCAAATCAGTAACAATGTTACGGTTGGTGCAAAACCAGAAGGTAAGTTCAAAGTACACAACATCACGCCACAGCCAATTGGTGTGATCACCATGTACCCTGGCATTTCACACGAAGTAATCCGCAACACGCTACGCCAACCAGTTAACGCTATGATCCTGTTGACGTTCGGTGTAGGTAACGCACCACAAAACCCTGAGCTACTTGGCCATTTAAAAGAAGCCTCAGAACGTGGAGTGATCGTCGTAAACCTGACTCAATGTTTGGCAGGTAAAGTGAACATGGGCGGCTATGCGACAGGTTGTGCCCTGGCAGATTCTGGCGTGATCAGCGGCTTTGATATGACACCAGAAGCGGCACTTGCGAAACTTCACTATCTTCTAAGCCAAAACTTGTCTTATGAAGAGATCAAACTGAAGATGCAAGAAGTGCTTCGAGGTGAAATGAGTCTATAACACGTTAATGACTCCACCGAACACGAAAAAGCCCAATCGAAATGATTGGGCTTTTTACATCTAAAAGGTGAATCAGTTGAGGTTTGGATTAACTCGAACGATGTCACTCTCTTCTTGTTTAAACTGTTTTTTCAATTCTTGCTTGGACTTAAAGCTGATTTCACCACCAGCGGCAACCGTCATATGTTGAGCTTCAGTATTATGTTTTGATTGATACAACATCACAGCTTGCATACATGAGTCTCGCTGCTCTTGAGAAAGTGGTGTACCCTCGGGCCATCTACCTGTTTCTACTGCGTAAACCAATCGATCATAGACTTCTGGAGTTATCGCATCTAATAATTGTTCTGCGTCCATAATGTACCTTCTTATTACATTCTATTTACAGAACATAACGGTATAGAAAACAGAGTCAAGAACCTGAAAATGAATTGGTGTAACGGATCACAAGCAAAACCATGAAACGAACATACTGGTTACTAGCAAGCCTTTTCAGCCTAACATTAACTGGCTGCTTTGAAGGCAATGTCACAACGGAAGAATTGTGTCAAAACAACCCCAAACTTCGCTGCGAGAAGTTAAATATGGACGATGGTCAATGTCGAATTCCGCGTACGAATCTTGTCTGGCATCGTTTTGAATTGCTCAAGAGCCCGACCGAAGCCAATCAAGTGATCGAATATGGCTTGGTGGCAGAGTACCGCAAGTGTCTAGAACTCGCTTCGCAAATCACGCCTATCGATCAAAGTGCGTTAAAGCGTAAACGCTTTGATGCCTTGGTGCACAGCATTGATGAACTAGATCGCATTGTGAATGAACTCAAAGGTACAAAAGACCCTGCCACTCTCTATTTTTTATGGTCGCAAACAGGTGACACACAAGCTCGCCGACAGTTTTTACAAATGGAAGGTTCGCCAGAACTGAATACAGCAGAAATGCAATACGCCTTGGCAACGTTCTATACCAACCGCGATCAGCAAAAAACATTAACATTACTTCATAATTCACTATCGATGTCGAATGAGGAAAACTTAAACCCTGAGATTTTAAAATCTTTAGCAAGCATCAACCAAGGTCAGGGAAACAAAGCACAAGCGTACTTGTGGGCAATGGTGGCTAAACGCTTCGATGTTCCCCTTGCAGATGAGCAGCAGTTAAAACGCATGTTCAACTTTGCACAGCCAGAGAAATATGAACAATTAGACGATCTTGCTAAATCAATATCTAAGGCAATAGAGAAAGGAAATTATTCACCAAGGATGATTCCAAGCGATTTATAAAATAAAAAAACTCCCATTCATATAGGGAGTTTTTTTATTTGTAGAGTAATCGTTTGTCTTATATTAATTGAAAGGATGAAACATTCTTTCAGTCCAAAATGGCGTTATTGGTCGGATTTGTTGAAAATTAACGACACTGAGTTTACACAATAGCGTTCGCCTGTTGTTTGCGGTCCATCTTCAAAAACGTGACCTAAATGGCTGTCACAAGCCGCACATCGGATCTCTGTACGAACCATTCCGTGACTTAGATCTTTTAGATAGCGCACCGCGGTATCATTAATTGGTGCATCAAAACTTGGCCATCCACACCCTGAATCGTACTTGTTATCGGAGATAAATAGAGGGGCATCACAACATGTGCAGGTATACACACCTGTGTCTTTATTGTGAAGCAGTTTACCGCTGAACGGAGCCTCTGTACCATGCTCACGACACACGCGAAACTCTTCCTCTGAAAGCTGCTCACGCCACTGTTCATCGGACTTCGTTACTTTTCTTCCGCTTTGTTCTACCAATTTCTGTTCCTTATTTCTTATTTTTGGCAATGACTTTTTTAGCAAAAAACTTGCTTCTCGTAACAGTTGTAGCACATACTTTCTCACCAGGACACCATGTGTAATTAATTTGATACGAGTTCTTATCTCGAAAGTTATATTACGCCAACTGGAATGTAGAATAACCAGTTAAAAGTTTAAAAAACGAGCATTTGCGAAGAATTGTTAAAAAAAGCGTCGCTTTTTTTTGACTTTAAACAAGTTAAGTCCGATTATCTGTTGCAGATGTTTACTGGATTTTGTAATTTTACTACCAGTTATCTTTAATCAGAAATTAAGTTGTGGAGCAACTATAATGACTATCAAAGTAGGTATTAACGGTTTTGGCCGTATCGGTCGTTTCGTATTCCGTGCAGCGCAAGAGCGCAACGACATCGAAGTTGTAGGTATTAACGACCTTATCGACGTAGATTACATGGCATACATGCTTAAGTACGACTCAACTCACGGCCGTTTCAACGGTACTGTTGAAGTTGAAGGCGGTAACCTAATCGTTAACGGTAAAACTGTACGTGTAACTGCAGAGCGCAACCCAGAAGACCTAAAATGGGACGCAATCGGTGTTGACGTAGTAGCTGAAGCAACTGGTCTTTTCCTAACTGACGAGACTGCACGTAAGCACATCACTGCTGGCGCGAAGAAAGTTGTTCTAACTGGTCCTTCAAAAGACGCTACTCCAATGTTCGTAATGGGCGTTAACCACGCTACTTACGCTGGTCAAGACATCGTTTCTAACGCTTCTTGTACTACTAACTGTCTAGCGCCTATCGCTAAAGTTCTTAACGACAAGTTCGGTATCGAATCTGGTCTTATGACTACAGTTCACGCTACTACAGCAACTCAAAAAACTGTAGACGGTCCTTCTGCTAAAGACTGGCGCGGTGGTCGTGGTGCTTCTCAAAACATCATCCCATCATCAACTGGTGCTGCTAAAGCTGTAGGCGTTGTTCTTCCTGAACTAAACGGCAAACTAACTGGTATGGCTTTCCGCGTACCAACAGCTAACGTTTCTGTAGTTGACCTAACAGTTAACCTAAAAGAAGGCGCATCTTACGAAGCTATCTGTGCAGCAATGAAAGAAGCTTCTGAAGGCGAACTAGCTGGCGTACTAGGCTACACTGAAGACCAAGTTGTTTCTCAAGACTTCATCGGTGAAGTTCAAACTTCAGTATTCGATGCTAAAGCTGGTATCGCTCTAACTGATAACTTCGTTAAAGTTGTATCTTGGTACGACAACGAAATCGGTTACTCAAACAAAGTTCTAGACCTAATCGCTCACATCTCTAAGTAATTAGACAGTTAGCAATTAGCGAATAACTTCGTTAAAGAAAAGGCGGCTCTAGAGTCGCCTTTTTTGTATCTGGAATTTGAGAGAATATAAAATCGATATAACATCTGTTCTGCAAGTATCGACAACGCTCTCCCCCAGCTATAGGAAATAACACATGGATTTAAAAACTCTCCCAGCACTCACTGTGTTATCTGACAACGTCACTATCGTTGAAGTTGATCAGGTTAAAGTCGTCCGCGTTATTCATGAGAAAGCAACGGCAGGCATCGCGCTACATGGCGGTCACGTTGTGTCATTTACACCAGCGGGTAAAGAAGACCTCATCTGGATGAGTGAGAAAGCAATTTTTGATGGTAAAGCAGCACTTCGCGGTGGTATTCCTGTCTGTTGGCCTTGGTTTGGTCGCATTGCGGCACCAGCTCATGGCTTTGCTCGCACGGCGGAATGGGAACTAGTTGAACACCGCGAAAATGATAATGGCGTGATCGTTGAACTCGCTCTATTCCCAACTGAAGAAACTCACGACATCTGGCCACACATGTTTGATGCTCGCTTGATGGTTGAAATCAGCGACCAATTGAAAGTGACATTAAAAGTCACCAACATCGATGATGCAGAGTGGACATTCTCTGGTGCACTGCATACCTACTTAAACGTTGGTGATATCAAGCAAGCACAAACAACAGGCATGGGACCTGAATACATCGACAGCTTAAAAGAAGGTGAAATCTGCCAAGGCGGTGATGTCCTTCAACTGACTGATACGATTGACCGTGTTTACACTCAACCAGAAGCACAAATCTTGGTGAAAGACGCGGTACTGAATCGCACACTAAGTGTAGAAAACCAAGGTCATAACTCTGCCGTATTGTGGAACCCTTGGGCTACAGGCGCACAAGGTATGGGTGATATGGCAGACAATGGTTACGAGACCATGCTGTGTGTTGAGTCCACGGTACATGCACCAAGTATCAAGCAAGGCAAAACCTTGCAGCCAGGCGAGACTCACGAGCTTATTACTGTGATTTCTGCCCATTAACACTACTCAAAGGTCGGTTCAACCGACCTTTTTACCACCAGCAGGCACAAGGTTTCGGTAGCCAGTGCCATACTTTAAAGTACAAGCATCGGAGCAAAAACACATTCGTCTAAAAAGGCACATATGATGAAACACGCGGTTTTCCTGATACCATTGTCCGCTACTCTTTTATTTGGATGTATACCCAAGTAACCTTCGAAAGGTTCTACGAGACCAACAAACCGTTTAAGAAAATTGAAGGGCTAACCTTCGACAATCAGAACCAAGCTTCAAAGTTGAATGCTTTCATACGTCCCGTCGAGTCAGACAACCAGTGGAAATCAGTCCAAGTCATCGACTATTACCGATAAACTCATCTGTGTTATTGCGTGCCATAACGAATAATCGATTCTCGATAAAGCGAAAGTAGTGCCTCATTCTTCACTCCTACCCCGACATTTTGCGCAGAGAATACGCTCCATTCATCATTCATATATTTGCGCTGATCGGCTTTCTGGATCGTCATACCTTCTGCCGGTCCATCAGTAACCACTCTTACAGCCCCACAACGCAGATTGAAGAGTGTTGGGTCAATCACATAGGCAATAGCGGAAGGATCGTGAACATGACATCCATCCATCCCTACCTTTTCCGAATAAAACTTCAGGTAATAACGGCTCACATCCCAAATAAACTGCCCCACTTCCCCTGCATCATCTCGAAGTTGATCAAGGTATTGACCAGTAAAGAAGCTCTCCTCTGTGACATCTAATCCAATAATCACCACCGGCCATGATGCAGTAAATACCTTGTCTGCGGCATGAGGATCATCATGAATATTTGCTTCTGCGAATGGCGTGACATTGCCTCTATGGCCGTTCTCACCAAAAGCGCCACCCATCACAACCACTTCCTTAACTAAGTGAACAATTTCAGGATCCGCTTCCAGTGCCAGAGCAAGGTTAGTAAGTGGGCCAACTGCCACTAAGGTAATCTCTCCCGGCTGCTCACGAACACTATCGATAATGTACTGATAAGCGGGCTTATCAATAGCAGTTTCATTCAGTGAGCTTGGTGCCTTCACATCGCCAAAGCCTTCTTCGCCATGCACGACAACCGTCGCTCCGACAGGTGCTTTTATTAAAGGTTTATCCGCCCCCTTGGCAACGATAGCATTCATACCAAACTTCTGTTTTAGGTACAGCGCGTTGTGAGTCGCATTGTCTATGGTCGCATTACCATAAACGGTAGTGATACCCATAAGCTCGATATCCGGATGAGCTTCTGCAAAAAGAATAGCCATCGCATCATCGATACCTGGGTCTGTGTCTAGAATGATTTTCTTTGTCATATGAGCATCTATTTCACGCAAGAAAACACTAACAATACCTATAAAAAACAAGGATAAACGTGACAAAAATCTAAGGTATGAGTTTTCTCATCCTACATCTCTAGACGACAGCTCGATCTAGCGAAAGGAAATTGGTCATCATTGCTCCAACTTAAAATCAAAGTTTCGAGCTTTTTTTGAAAGAAAATTGCTTAATTAACGGTCAGTTAGTGCCTAAGCTATTGGTTGCGGTGGTTTTTTGACAACTAACTTAATAAAAATCAAAAAAACACGTCATATAAATCGATAGCATGCCGATACAAGATTTATAACATCGAAAAATATCAGGAATGACACTACATGCTAGACAATTATCGAAACCAAAGTGTCGGTTTTCAGCTAAAGCTGGTAATCACGCTGTGTCTACTCATCGCATTTTCAAGCATTGCTGCGCTTGTTTATCAAAACGCTTCTAACGTACTTTTAGAAAACACCCTCAAAGAACACCAATCTAAAGTTGAATCGATGGCAAAAACCATTGCCGGTCAATTCAACGCTTATTTACACACGGCAGAAGTTTTGGAATCAACTTTCCGTAATGGGTATCTAGCTGGTGTATATGTAGAGAATTACACTGTCGACTTTCAAGGTCACCAGGTTCCAAACATTACCCAATACAGCGAAAGCCTGATTGGTGATACCAAATTGGTGGATACCTTTACGCGTGATACTGGCGCTATCGCAACGCTATTTGCCCCACTAGGAAATGATTTCATTCGTGTTGCAACATCATTAAAAGATCCTCAAGGTAAGCGAGCTCTGGGAACGACACTTGGTCAAAATCACCCGGGCTATCAGAAACTTATGAGTGGTCAGCCTTACTACGCACAAATCAAACTTTATGGTGAGCGCTACATCACCTACTACGCCCCTTTAAAAGATGCAAATGGTAAGGTCCAAGGAATTTCTTTTATCGGTCTCCCTGTTGAGCGCGCGACACAAGATCTCTTTAACTCATTAAAGACTGTAAAATGGGGAGATACGGGTTACACCATTATCTTGGATAATGAGAAAAGTAACCAAGGTCACTACCTTCTTCATCCAACACGAACAGAAAGTGAGCCACCGATTCAAGAAGTTGCTGACTACAACGGTAACAAGCCTTTCCACCAATTATTCGAACAAGACAGTGGTCTGATTCGATACCCATTTGAATATCAAGGAACGGTAGGTGAGAAATACCTTGTTTACACTCAAGTGCCTGGTTGGAATTGGAAGCTGTTGGGTGGCACATTTATCCACGAAGTGACCAAAGGCAGCCAAACGTTGCTTAAACTGATCGCGACTATCTCTGTCATTGTTGCTGCGGCGACATTTTTGGTGCTGACATTGGTTCTAAACCGCATGCTAAACCCACTCACTGTACTGAACGGTTATATGAACCGCTTAGCGAAAGGTGAAGTAAGTATTGATATTCCTGCATCAGGAAAAGCGTCTAAAAATGAAATCATTAACCTGAACAACGGCGTCGCTAACATGGCGGGGCAATTGAACGAGTTAGTTGGTCAAATTCGAACAACAAGCGACCAAGTTGAGAGCAACTCAACAAGTGTTGTGGATGATGCGAACCGCAACTTGATGCAATCCGATCTTCAGCAAGAACAGGTTGAACAAGTTGTGACTGCGATTGAGGAGATGGCATCATCCGCTCAATCTGTCGCACAACAGGTTGAACAAATTGCAGAAAACGTCCGCTCTGCAAACACAGATAGCCAATCTGGTTTGGGCGTAGTTGAAGGGGTTTGCATTGATGTGGCACAGCTCAACGATCAGCTAGACCAATCTGCGGCAGCGATTGAGCAAGTAAACCGTGATAGTGAAAGCATCCAAACTGTCACGAAAATGATTGATGAAATTGCTGAGCAAACTAACCTACTCGCTCTTAATGCTGCAATTGAAGCAGCGCGAGCTGGTGAGCAGGGTCGTGGCTTTGCGGTCGTAGCAGATGAAGTTCGTACACTGGCTCATCGCACTCAAACCTCGGTGAAAGACGTTGTGGAAATCATTGAGAAACTTAAAGGCTCAACAAGCAATGCCGTAAGCATGATGACGGAAAGTCAGCAAAACGCGAATAAGGTACTTGATAAAGCACAAGAAGCAGGCACTGCGCTTGAAGCCATTGCGGGTCAAGTTCAATCCATCGCCTCTCAAGCAGACGCAATTGCGGCAACGTCTGAAGAACAAGCACAAGTTTCTCAAGAAATCGCGGCAAATGCTCACTCTATCAGTGAGTTGAACCGTGAAAGCCGTGACACGAGTGCAAAAACATCACACAGTGCGACCGAGCTGCAACAGCAAGCACAAAACTTGAAACACCAAGTGGACTTCTTCCACTAAGCCATCAAGTAAAACCATCAAAGAGCCGATATTTTCGGCTCTTTTTTGTTTCGCTTACCCACCCCCTTTTTGATAGAATCTGCCGCCCTACTTCTTGTCCAGAGATCGTCATGAACTATCAATGTCCTCTATGTCATCAACCTCTTGAGCTCACCGCAAAGACGTTTAAATGTGAAAACAATCATCAATTCGACCTAGCGAAAGAAGGCTACGTAAACTTGATGCCAGCACACCACAAACGCTCAAAAGATCCAGGTGACAACAAAGAGATGATGCAGGCGCGTCGTCGCTTTCTTGAGGGAAATCATTACGACCCAATGCGCCAAGAAGTCGCTCGTCTTTGTGCAACCTATACTCAAGGTACAAGTCATCAGTTATTGGATATTGGCTGTGGTGAAGGTTACTACACAGACCAAGTTCAGCGCTCATTACATGCACAAGATGAAAACGCCAATGTCTATGGGTTAGATATCTCAAAAGTCGCTATTCGTTATGCGTCTAAACGCTACCCACATTGCGATTTCAGTGTTGCATCAAGCCATCGACTACCATATGCAGATCGGTCTCTGGATGCTATTTTGCGCATCTATGCACCATGCAAAGCAGAAGAATTGCAGCGTGTTATCAAAGACAATGGTGTGGTGATCACTGTGACGCCAGCGGGTCGCCACTTGTATCAGTTCCGCGAGCGCATTTATCAAGAAGTTCGCCTGCACAATGAAGAGCCAGAGCACATCGAAGGTTTCGAATTAGAGCACCAACAGAAGCTGAACTACACCATGGACTTAAAAGATGGCGTCGCATTCGATTTACTGCAAATGACACCATTCGCATGGAAAGCCAGCGATGAACTTCGTGACGAGCTAAAGTCATCTACACTTTTCCAATGTGAGGCTGACTTTATGTTGCGTGTCTACCGTAAGAAAACGACTCAAGCAGGTACCGAAGAATAAATGTAACGCTAATTATTCTCATTACTATTGATTCATTTATCAGCCTCCATTAATATCGTTCGGACATTTTTGGAGGCTTTTTAATGCGCTTTTCTACACTAAGTCTGATTTTTGCAGGCTTGCTAACTGGCTGTGCTTCAAACGCACCCACCGCTCCTGACGCGATAACTGGTGACGTAACCAGTTTCTATGACTACCAGCTACATGACCCTGCTGGTAAAGCCATCTCAATCAACCAATTACCCTCTGAATTACAACAAGCAGACGTTATTTTAATTGGTGAATGGCACACTCACGCAGGTATCCATCGTTTTCAAACAGATATGCTCAAACAGCTGTCAAAGACAGACCGTCCTATAGCACTTTCAATGGAACAAGTTACTCGCGACAAACAAGCTATCTTAGACGCTTACCTTGATGGAGAGATTGGCGAGCAGTACTTCATGAAGCAGAGCAACGCATGGCCGAACTACGAAAGCGATTACCGTCCTTTGGTGGAATTTGCTAAGCAAGCCGATATTCCTGTGATCGCAGCAAACGCACCGAAGAACATCGTTCGCTGTATCGGTCGTCAGGGTGCAGATTACCTAAATAAGCTCGACAGTGACGAGCGCAGCTTCATCGCTGATGAAGTAAATACGGCAAACAGCCCATACAAAGAAAAGTTCATGGCATCTATGCACCATGGCAAACCAGAGCAAACAGAGAAACAATACGCCGCTCAGGTTACTTGGGATGAAACGATGGCGGACTCGATCGTCAAATACCTTGCAAAACACCCTGACAATCAAGTCGTGCATGTAGCCGGTAAGTTCCACACAGAAGATGGTTTGGGCACTGCTGCTTCCATTTTACGCCGTAACCCAGACCTAAAAGTCGTTGTTATTACCCCAACAGAAGAGGTTACTTCGGAAAGTTCGGATTACCAACTAGAAGTACTTTCTCCACCAGTGCGTTATGTACAAGATGCCAACCGAATGGCAGCGTACAAGCACCTAGCAACACGCAACAGTGACCTTCAATGTAAGTAATCAGAAGCATCTTACAACCGATATAGAGAAACAGGTCTGCTTTTTGCAAGCAACTTGGTTTGTATACCTAAGAAGCGGCAAAAACAGACCTATTTTTTTCTGATTGATTCAAGATATATCTATTGCCGTCGATATAAAGATAACTGCTTTTTACCTGCACTCAATCAGAGAGTGTCGTTGTTCGAAGGGGTAACAGATGAATCCAGTAGGAAGCAATTCAGTCAATACATACGCTGCTCAACAAAATAAAGTTGAACAAGCGAAAGCCAGCGAAAAAATCACCGATGGCGCACCATTAAAGATTGAGCAAAATAAAGTGTCACTCTCTAGTGAAGGGAAAGCACTACTCGCTGCGCTTCAGCAAATCGATCATGAAAGCAAGAAAGCGGAACTCGAAAACCAAACCGTTGGCGACAAAGTCGAATCTTTTGCTCATGGAGCGCTGGGTATGGACCATCCTCACACTATCGAAGAAGAGGAAGATGGCTCTTACTCAGCAGGTCAATATCTTTCAGCAGCCCTCACGGTTGGTGGTATCATCTTAGCTCTTGTGTAGGCGTTAACCGTTTAGCATCAGGTTAAACAAGAGTTTCTTTCGTTACGATAAGTAACCTCATTTGAACGCTTTTTTTGTCCAAGTCCATAATGGAAAACTATTCATTAACGGACGATGAACTGTGAAAAACGCATTTTCGCTCATAGACAAACCCACTTTTTTTGGCGCTATTGCGCTGCTCCTTTCGATTGTTTTCCCTTTAATTTTGTTTCCGGCTGAAGGTGCACAATGGATTGCCGTTGCTAAAACCTTTATGACTGACAAGCTCGGTTTCTTATACCTTGCACTAGGGCTTGCCGCTTTTATCTTCATGATTTATGTCGTTTTTAGCGACATGGGCCAAATCAAGTTAGGCGATCCTGATGAAAAGCCAGAATTCACCACGGCATCGTGGGCCGCAATGCTGTTCTGTGGCGGCATCGGGGCAAGTATCCTCTATTGGGGCTGTATCGAGTGGGCATACTATTACCAATCTCCTCCGTTTCAACTAGAGCCTGGTAGCGAAGAAGCTGTACGTTGGGCTGCAACTTACGGTCTGTTCCACTGGGGACCAATTGCCTGGTCCATCTACCTTATTCCTGCATTACCAATTGCGTACTTCTTCTACGTACGAAAACAACCCGTACTGAAAGTCTCCAGTGCATTGATGCCAGTACTTGGCGAAGAACGCAGCAAAGGTACCGCTGGCAAGATTGTTGACGTACTGTTTATCTTCGGTCTACTTGGCGGCGCAGCAACCAGTTTAGGCTTAGCTGCACCTTTGATCGGAGAAGGTCTGCATTACCTCTTCGGCATGCCTAAAAATACTTACAGTCAAGTGCTTGTATTGCTGATCTGTACTGCGATCTTTGCTTACTCCTCTTACGCAGGCATGGAAAAAGGCATCAAAGTACTAAGCAACATTAACTTCTGGGGAGCGATGGGACTACTAGCCTTTGTGTTGGCAGTAGGACCAACCATCTTCATGCTGGAGACTGGCTTAGATTCGATTGGTCGTATGTTATCTAACTTCTTTGTTATGGCGACATGGGCAGAGCCATTTGGTGGATACGGCACTTTTGACAACACACATTTCCCACAAGATTGGACTATCTTCTACTGGGCGTGGTGGCTAGTCTTCGCTCCAAGTATGGGACTGTTTGTCGCTCGCATTTCTCGCGGTCGTACCATCAAGCAGATGGTTTCCGGTTCCATCTTCTTTGGTTCACTGGGGTGCTTCCTATTTTTCATGATCTTAGGTAACTACGGCTTGTCTTTGCAGTTATCCGGAGAACTCGATGTCGTCGGCATTTTGAATGCCGAAGGCGCTACAGCAGCGATATTCTCGATGCTTGATGCATTACCGATGAGCTATTTTGTTATCGCTGTATTTACCTTGCTGTGCATCATTTTTACAGCGACGACTTTTGATTCGATTTCATACATTCTGGCCTCTGTTGTACAAAACAACGTCACTGAGGAGCCAATGCGTTGGAACCGAATGTTCTGGGCATTTACGTTGTCTTTCCTGCCTACTGTTCTGATGTTTATGGGGGGACTAAGCACCTTACAAACAGCGGCGATTGTTGGAGGCTTACCTCTACTTGGCATCTCAATTATGCTCATGGTGTCGGCTGTTCGAGCGACAACATTGGATATTCGACATCAGGAAGATTACATCGAACCAACCATTAATATTGAAGAGCTACCAGAGTTTGATCCTTGGTCAACAGAAGGGATGGCAATGGCTAGGTTTGAACGCGCACGAGACGCCGCTCAAGAAGCCGCGGAGCAAGAGCGTGACGCACTGGCACAATTGATGACACTGCGTAAACGCATCCGTGCTTTCGCTCTTGAACATAGCGACGACAATGATTTTGCCGATCATCACTTACCGCAGGATATGCAAGAGGAGTTGCAAGCCCTATTGGATAATGTGATGAAGGCAAAAGAGAGAAAACTCGAGTTATCGGAAACTGCCCAGCAATCCAGAGCCGAGTTTAATCAAATCGTGGCCCAAAGTACCTCTTACGCAGTGTAGCTTTAGCCCATGACTTTCAACTCCTAAACATAACTCAAAGCTCACTTCGGTGAGCTTTTTTTGTATCTGACGTAGTATGCGCCTGTGTATCTCATATGAATCTTTTGTGACGGTAGTATTTTTGTCATAAATCCTTGTTGTAATTCGAGCGCTTTTATAAATAAGGAATATACAATGAAGCACTTAGCGACCCCAATCGTCACAGCAGTGGCGGCATCTACGCTCTCTTTCAGCGCTCTGTCGGCAGAGATCAAAAACGTTATCTTAATGATTGGCGATGGTATGGGACCTCAACAAGTCGGTTTGCTTGAGACCTACGCGAATCATGCACCTAATTCAATCTACAAAGGCGAAACCACCGCACTTTATAAACTGGCACAGGAAGGTGTTATTGGTTCATCGTTAACCAACCCTGAAGATGCCATTGTGGTGGATTCTGCTTGTTCTGCAACCATGCTTGCCACTGGCATTCCAACCGCTTCTGAAGTAATTGGTATCGACAGTCAAGGCAACCACGTTGAAACGATCTTAGAAAAAGCTAAGGCAAAAGGTAAAGCGACAGGTCTTGTTTCCGACACTCGAATGACGCACGCGACCCCAGCCGCTTTCGCCTCGCACCAACCTCACCGCTCACTAGAAAACAGTATCGCCGTCGACATGCTAGAGACGGGTGTTGATGTCATGCTTTCTGGCGGTCTTCGTCATTGGATCCCAAAATCTACCAACGACAAAGGCGACACATATAAGCAACTTGAAAAGCTCACCCAAGGCGATGTTTACCTAAAATCAAAGCGTAAAGATGAGCGCAACTTGCTGACAGAAGCGCAACAGCAAGGCTACAGCTTAGCGTTTAATCGCGACATGTTAGAAAACGCTAAAGGAGAAAAAGTTCTTGGTCTATTTGCTTACTCAGGAATGAACGATGGCATTGCTTACAGCCATAGCAAAAATGACCCGAAACGCACCCAACCATCCCTTAAAGAGATGACAGAAAAAGCACTGGATGTGCTATCAAAAGACAAAGATGGCTTCTTTTTAATGGTAGAAGGCGGTCAAATTGACTGGGCAGGTCACAGCAACGATGCAGGTACCATGCTTCATGAGTTGATCAAATTTGATGAAGCCGTCAATTCCGTTTATGAATGGGCGAAAGGTCGTGAAGATACGCTAGTAATCGTCACTGCCGACCATGAAACAGGCTCTTTTGGCTTCAGCTACTCCTCAGCAAACCTTCCTAAACCAGAAAAGCGCAGTGGCGAAGCTTTTGCTAAGCGTGATTACGCACCAAACTTCAACTTTGGTCAGTTTGACATTCTCGATGGACTCTACAATCAAAAACAAAGCTACTACGGTATGATCAGCGAGTTCCAAAAACTCGATAAAGCGCAGCAAACACCAGAAAAGTTAGCAGAAATCGTGAATGCAAGTAGCGACTTTGCCATTACTCCGGAGCAAGCTGAGCGCGTATTGGCAAGTAAGCCAAACCCTTACCGACTGGCAAGCCACAAGTACCTGAGTGAAGAGAATGTTCCAGCAATCAATGATTTTGATGCTTTTTTCCCATACAACGATCGCGGAAACTTGTTGGCTCGAGAACAAGCGACCAAACAAAATACAGTGTGGGGAACGGGTACACACACGCATACGCCGGTCAATGTATTCGCTTGGGGACCTGCGGGTACCATCCTGCCAGTATCAAAGATCATGCATCACTCACAACTGGGCGAATACCTCATTCAACAAATTAAATAATTTCCGCTCTGCACTTACTTTCATCTTCTGATGAAACTTCAACGCCCTCGTTTGAGGGCGTTTTTTTACATTGAAACGGTTGACGCTTCGCGCTTCGCGCTCCACTATTTGCCAAATATTTATAAAAATGACCAATGCTATGTGTGAAATATTTGCCAAACAGCCCCAGGAAAATTATCAGTTTGTGACCCGTTCGATTCGAATTGATGGTCATGCAACCAGTGTGAAGCTCGAATCAAGTTTCTGGCTGACACTAGAAGAAATTGCCTCAGCACAAGACATGACGGTACCAAAATTCATCAGCACTGTTTACCAAGAAGCGCTGGAACACAACGGTGAAGTCAACAACTTTGCTTCCCTACTTCGTTGCGCTTGCCTCACATACGCCCGCCAACCTCAGGCAACGATTGAAAGAGCTTTGAGCGAGCAACACTGATCCCTGCATTTTATTGTCGTACCTGAGTACTACCCATTGCGCGTCGAAACTGACTAGTCTAGGCGCACGATTAAGGAGTACTCATGACAAAAATAATTCATACCATGATCCGCGTAAGCGATCTGGAGCGTTCTCTTAAGTTCTACCGCGACGCACTTGAGCTAGAAATCAAAGACCAATACGTATTCGACGGCTTTTCTCTTACTTACCTAGCGAACTCAGAAACAGGGTTCGAACTTGAACTGACTCACAATCATGACCAAAGCGAACCGTACACTCACGGCTCGGGTTATGGTCACCTTGCGGTGAGTGTTGAAGACATTGAAGCCGTACACCGCCGCTTAACATCACTTGATATTGAGGCAAGTGATATCAAGGTGTTTGACCATCAGCAAAAACACTTAGCAACCTTCTTCTTCGTCACCGATCCTGACGGTTACAAAATCGAATTCTTACAACGACAAGGTCGTTACCTTTAATAACAACAAAGAAGTAAACATAACTATGATTCATTTAACTGCTGCATTTCACGCAAAACCAGAACACACATCGACACTTAAGCAGGCACTAGAAGCTATGTTAGTGCCAACTCGTAATGAAGAAGGATGCGTGCGTTACCAACTTTTCCAAGACAAAAATGACGCTTGCCAATTTTTGTTCCAAGAGCAATTTGCTGACCAAGCGGCTTTTGACCAACACTGTAATACTGAACATTTCCAAGCTCTGCTTAGTACTATCGATGGTTTACTAGCTAGTGAGCCAAAAATCACCTTCTTTGAAGAGCTATAAGCGTTAAAGCACAAAAATAAAAAAGGCACTCAAGTGAGTGCCTTTAGTTTCTGTTGAGAGAGTTACGCGTCTTTCTTGTCGACCATATGTAAATGAACATCTTGTTGCGGGAAAGGAATCGAAATACCTTCGCGGTCAAAACGCAATTTCACTTCTTTTGTCACATCCCAGTACACATCCCAATAATCGTCGGTTTTCACCCAAGGGCGAACAATAAAATCAACCGATGATGTATTTAGCGTATGAACCTTGATGTTTGGCTCTGGTGAGCGAAGCACTGAAGGGTGAGACGTGACTATATCATTCAGAACTTCTTCTGCTTTTAGCAGATCATCGGCATAGCCAATACCAAAGACCATATCAACTCGACGAATACGCTCGTGCGTCACGTTCTTAATCACATCGCCCCAAATCTTGCTGTTTGGCACAATGATAATTTGGTTATCGAATGTACGAATCGTAGTATTCACCAAACTCATGTGGCTTACCTTACCGTCAACACCACCCGCGTATACGAAATCGCCAACATCAAATGGGCGATAGATCAGCAGCATCATGCCTGCCGCAAAATTCGATAATGTATCTTGTAGGGCAAAACCAATGATCACACCGGCGATACCGAAACCAGTTAGGATTGGAGCAAGGTTTAAACCGATTTGAGACAAACCGACCATGATACCGATGATCCATACCGCCTTGCCCGACATCGAAATAAAGAAATCTTGCATCAAATGCGACAATTTCAAATTCTTAGAGGCTACCGTTTTACTCACGACTTTTCGGGTTAACTTCGCCAATGAACGAGCAATCAATAAGATCAGGGCAAAGACAAAAAGCTGGAAAACATGCTGTGGCGCATTCTCCGCGAACCAATCTACCGCAGAGTTCGACCAATGACTCAGGATAGACAGAATGACTTTTGAGTTCAGAAGATCATGGGTGATGCTACCTGTCACTTCAAATATCTGACGTTTATACTCAGACGTCTCCAGCCCTACTTTGTCACCAATCGAAATTAATTTGCGAAGGCTATCGGTAGCAATATTAAGGCGTTGTTTAAGGATCAGTTGGCTCAGTTGTAAAGACGCTTTTTCAGATTCTGGGCTGGAAGAGACTTGTGAACCGATGATTTCGCTTTGCTGGTTGAGGTACTCGATAGACGCAGATAGCAGACGCATACGCTTATCTACGCCCTCTTTAAACTCAGCATCAGCATCTTCGTCTTGAACGTCTAACTTCTTCAACCAGTTTAAATTTTGCCAACTCGATTCATAACTCACATCCAAATACTGTTGCAGTTCACGATAGCTATTGATTAAAGAAAGCTTATCTTCGTCTTTTGACTTATTGATTTCCTCATTCAGCGCTTTGATTTTGTCATCGAGATAAACCACGGCACCTTCTGAGTACTTCTCTTGAGTTTGTACGAGCTCAATCAACTTCTCATGAGGAATGGACTTATTACTGATCGCAGTAGCGAGACGACTTCTCAGTTCTTCGTTTTTCTGGAAAAGCTGTAGTTGAAGTGCATCGCGTTCGTCTCCACTAGCTAACTTTAAACTTTCAGATAAGTCGAGAATGTCTCGGTTAATATTATCAATAGCCTTCTCTGCTGCAGAAACTTTTGGCATATCTACTGTGGTCTCAACGCTTTCCGTAGCTTGTACAATGAAAGGGCTCATTGTCAGAGTCAGCAGAGCCATTAAAACCAACCATGGGGTCAAACGCACTTTAAGGGGAGATAGTAACGTCATTTTTACCTCGTAAGAGACAATCCCAATCAACACGATCGAGAAATGGAATGTAAATCCTTGAAATTAGATGCTCTAAGTTTACAACACGAATTCGCAAACCGAGCAGCATTTAGTAAATTAAGCGTCAAAATTCATAATCAATGTCCATTATTTACTCCGTTTTATTCGCTATTAGATCAAACCTATGACAAGTTCCATTGTGTTGATATTGATACAAACTGAAGATTAGGTGTGCATCACCGTCGCCACAAATACAGCACCTGAGTAAGAATGGACTATGATTGAACGGAGTGAACGCTAATTGTTTCATCAATAAGGAGAAATCATGGGTTTTCTATCTTGGATCATTCTGGGCTTGATAGCCGGAGCACTCGCTAAGTGGCTGATGCCAGGCAATGATGGCGGCGGTTGGATCGCGACTATGGTGTTGGGCATTGCTGGTGCCTTCGTAGGCGGATTCTTGGGAAGCTTTGTCGGGCTGGGCGGTGCTGATGGCGTAAATATCGGCAGCATCATCACCGCCACATTAGGCGCGTTTGTATTGTTGTTTGTCTACAACCGCTTCTTGAAAAATTAGGCGATTTCCCCCAATAACAAACAAGCCTTTCACTCACATGAAAGGCTTGTTTTTATTCCGATATTATCGATTAGGGTGATTTAAGATATGGTCTTCCCAGTCCACCACGTCTATCTCGTACACCACTTTGTTTCTAACACTTTCGCCAGCAGCATGCATGGCTGACTTGGAACCCGTTATCAGTGGGTGCCATTCTGGTAGTGGTTGGTCCTCTGCGAGCAAACGGTAGGCACAAGTGTGCGGTAGCCAAGTAAAGTCATCAATATCTTCACGTGTTAGCTTGGTGCACTCTTCCCCTGAAGTGAAACGATTCGGGTAATCTTTGCACGAACACGTTTTGCTGTTCAGCCAACTGCAAGCAACATTGGTGTAATAAATTTCGTCCGTATCTTCATCCATTAGCTTGTGTAGACAGCACTTGCCACACCCATCACAGAGAGATTCCCATTCTTCTTCTGTCATGTTCTCTAACGATTTACTTTGCCAAAATGGAGTGCTCATACGCTTACTACTTATTACTGAGTGGGAATGAATTGGGTGCGTTTTATACCCCTCTGGGCATCAAAATTCAAGTTTTACGGTGTGAGTGAAGTGATAGGAATATTGAGTAAGATTTGTTCGCATTTAGCAATGCGATCATATTGCGATGAATTTACGCGCGCCTCTTCCAATCTGGCGAGAAATGTCCATAATGCCCCCTTCATTTTTACGAGGGCTTTAAGATGGATTGTCGATTAGGTTGTGGGGCATGCTGCATTGCACCGAGCATCTCTTCCCCGATTCCAGGCATGCCAAATGGCAAACCAGCAGGTGAACGTTGTATCCAATTAAATGACGATAATCTGTGTAAGCTGTTCGGAAAACCAGAACGCCCGAAAGTTTGCCACGACTTCAAACCATGTCCGGTTGTGTGTGGCAAAACAAATCAGGAAGCGTTAAACAACATTACAGAATTAGAGCAACTCACTTAATCGTTCCCCAGCTCTCTTAGGTACAGGTAGATCGTATCGCGTGAGATACCGAGATGATTTGCCACCATCAAAACCGCATCTTTGTATTTGAAAATACCCAGCCCTTGCAAACGGGTGACCAGTTCTCGGTTACGTTTGGATGGTGTGATCGCTTCATTCATCCACACTTCTGATTGAACAGTTTCAATCGTACTAATGATGGTCTCATCAATATTACGCGCGAATGTCTCAGGTGAACGCGCTCCTGTACAACATTCGTTTTGCTGTTGCGGCATAATTGAACGCAAGAAATCTTGCATTGGTACGTCCATGTCCACGTTAATACACAGCAATCCGATCGGTTTATTTTTAGGGTTGCGAACTATCGTGGTAATGGAGTGCAAGGTCTTTCCACTCGCCGTTTTCGTTAAATACGAGTCTGAAACGTCATTGCCCTCTAACAGCTTCATTCTTGCTAAGTTGGTAATCGGTGCACCTTCACCACGTTCAGTAATGTGACCATTGGCAATTTTGATAATTTCCGGTGCTTCCGCATCAAGGCTGTGAAGAACGACTTCGGTGTGCTCACCATACATGCGTGCAATACCATCCACGACGTTCTTCATTGAATTCAAAATATCTAAATCACTTTTAGTGAGTTTCTTAAGCAGCAATGTTACTTCCCTTAGCAAAAACGTTGAGGCTAGGCTGACATAATATCGATAATAGATTTGTCAGTATACGGCATACCGAGTCTAACCATCGAGCCTACATTTCTAATCGTTTGTTCGACTTCGTTACCTACTATACCTTGATTCTTCACGCTGTGGTTACCCATAGCCATCAAATATGAGCGTACTGCGGTGGTAGAGGAAGTGCAGACTTTCATCGCGCAGGACGATTTCGCCCCATCACATACCATGCCCGAACTATCGCTAATCACGTTCTGAATCGCATAACATGACTGTTCAAACGAACCTCCCGCCAAATATACTAGCGCCATGGAAGCTGCGGCGCTGGTGACGGTATTACCACAAAACGCCGATAGCGGTGGGTAGTACGATTTAATGTAAATCGCACCTAAGTGACTCATGATTAACGCACGAGCTAATTGCTCTTCAGTACTTTGGAAAACCTCTGCTGCAATGACCACTGGCATAGTAGCCGCAATACCTTGGTTACCACTGCCAAAGTTACTCATGGCTGGTAGCGTAGCTCCCCCCATACGTGCATCCGAGGCGGCAGAGGTCATCATTTGGATACGGCTCATCAAATCATTACCAAGCAACCCCTGCTCAATATTACCTTTTAATGTACGACCGATCTCCAATCCATAACCATTATCGATACCCTCTTGCGCTAATGAGCTGTTGAGCTCGGCCGCTTGTAGGATAAATTTGATCTCTTCAAAAGGCGCTTTAAGTGCAAAGTCGTAGATTTGTTTGATAGAGATGTCCACACCTTCACAAACAGACCCAGTTGCAACTCGTTGCTGTTGAGGCGCATCAAATGTCACTTTGCCATTGTGAGTGATCTGAATAATGTTGGTGTGTCCACCACTGATTGTCACTGATACCGTGTCTTCTCCAGCAGCCATGGTGACGCTGCAAAAGATGAATTCTTGGGTATCAATGCGTGCAACGCTAACGCGCTCTTCATCAATCAGTTGTTGAGCAGCAGTCACATTGTCTTGATTAATATGGGCAAGAACTTCCAATTCGGCATTAGGGTCGCCGGCCAACGCACCTACAGATGCGGCAATCTTTAGACCAATCTTTCCGGTTCCAGGGACATAAACTCCCATTGAGTTTTTAAATAGATTGTCAGAGACACGGACTTCTATCATCTCTGGGGTCTGGCATCCAAGCTCACGTTTTGCAACTGCTGCCGCGTATGCAGCAGCAATGGGTTCTGTACATCCGAGTGCAGGTTTTACAACTTGCTTAATGATTTGGATATATTGGTTCCATTGCTGATTCATGTTTTTTCTCCGTATTACTTTTTGCAAGCAATCGCTTCAACTTCAATCAATACGCCTAGCGGAAGATCTTTTACCGCAAAGCAGCTGCGCGCAGGACACTCTTTATTAAAGAACTCAGCATAGACTTTGTTAAACTCAGCAAAGTCACTGATGTTCGCCAAATAACAAGTTGTTTTCAAAACAGTGTCAATGCTACCACCGCCTGCTTCTAAGACGTGTTTTAGGTTCGTCAAAGATTGATGACTCTGAGCAGTAATGCCCCCCTCAACTACTTTGCCTACTGCACTATCAACTGGCAGTTGACCAGACGTAAAAATCAAGTCTCCGTAAGCAGTGCCGTGCGAATAAGGGCCAATAGCAGCTGGAGCGTGCTCTGAAGTAATCAATTCTTTCATTTTAATCCTCACATAATTTTTAATTTTAATAAGAAAACTCTTAAGTAAGTTTTCATTTCAAAGCTATTCTTTCAACTATATGCGAATACAACAACTACTTCAGATCACATAAATCGATCTTTTTTCAGATTTTATTGAGTATTTTTGCCGAGATCTCAAATTTATCTGAATTTTCCACAAAAAAATTGTTGTTGTTCTTTTTCTCAAATAGATTTGAGAAAAATTCATACTAACAAAGAGACAACGACAATGAGCGTTACTGTACCTACACAAACTCTTCCAATAACCAAAGAGCCGCCTCACGTTAAGGCGGGAATGACCGTAGAAGAATGGAAAGCCGCAACCAAGTTTGACAGCACAGACTGGGGTTGGGTGATCATGAGTATCGGCATGGCAATCGGTGCTGGTATTGTTTTTCTTCCTGTAAAAGTTGGTGTACTGGGCATTTGGGTATTCCTTGCTTCGGCAGTTATTGGTTACCCTGCCATGTACTTATTCCAACGATTATTCATTAACACCTTATCGACGTCACCAAAATGCCAAGACTACGCTGGTGTCATTTCAGGGTACCTAGGAAATAAATGGGGGGCTCTGTTGGGGATACTCTACTTCATCATGCTGGTGATTTGGGTGTTCGTTTACTCCACAGCAATCAACAATGACTCAGCCTCTTTCCTACATAGCTTTGGCATCACTAAGGGGCTATTGTCGGAAAACCCGCTGTATGGTCTTGCTTTAGTTTGTGCTTTAGTGGCCATCGCGTCACGTGGTGAAAAGATCTTATTTAAAGTGAGCACTGGTCTGGTTTTGATCAAGTTATGTACCGTTGCCTTACTTGGCGTGATGATGATTGAAAAGTGGGACTTTGCTAACGTCGGCTCTGTACCTGCGGCAGGTGCAGGTTTGAAAGACGCCATTGAACTATTGCCCTTCACTCTTACTTCAATCTTGTTTATTCAAAGCTTGAGCCCAATGGTTATCTCTTACCGCTCTAAAGAAAAATCAATTGAGGTTGCGCGTTTTAAAGCGATGCGTGCGATGAAGATTGCTTTCGGTATTCTGTTTGTCACCGTGTTCTTCTATGCAATCTCGTTCACCCTTGCGATGTCTCACGATCAAGCAGTAAAAGCAGCTGAAGAGAACATCTCTGCATTAGCGATGGTCGCACAGGGTATGGACGGGACAACATTGAAATTGCTTAGCTTAATGTTGAACATTTTCTCTGTTATGACGGCGTTCTTTGGGGTGTACCTAGGGTTCCGCGATTCTTGCCAAGGTCTTGCAATGCTGGCTCTTAAGAAAGTCATGCCTGAAGAGCAGATTAACCGTAATTTGGTAACCAAAGGCATCATTCTATTTGCTATTTTGATGGCTTGGGGCGCTATCGTGTTGAACTTGCCAGTATTGAGTTTTACTTCAATATGTAGCCCGATCTTTGGTTTGATTGGTTGTTTGATCCCTGCGTACTTGGTGTATCAAGTTCCTTCACTGCATAAATACAAAGGTGCTTCACTCTACCTAATCATTGCGACAGGTATTCTACTGTGTATCTCACCTTTCATCGCATTTAGTTAACCCTTCCTCTCACCTCGGTTATTCGTCTTCATGATGATGACCGAGGTTCTCTACGTTTCCACTCCATAGAGTATTTCGTTTCATAGAGTATTTCGTTTCATATCTGAGACAAAAACCCGCCGATCTGGTTATTCGCTTAATTTCCGTGCTTCGAATCACACTTTTCTGACAATTCTCTACTATGTTCAGCGGGTAATCTAAATCCGAAATAGGAAACAACATGAATAAATACATGGCAGAGGTTTTTGGTACTTTTTGGTTAGTGCTTGGTGGTTGCGGCAGTGCGGTATTAGCTGCAGGCTTTCCAGATATTGGCATCGGTCTACTAGGTGTTTCTCTTGCGTTCGGCTTAACCGTACTCACCATGGCATTTGCGATTGGTCATATCTCAGGTTGTCATTTAAACCCAGCTGTAACAGTCGGTTTATGGGCTGGCGGTCGTTTTGATACCAAAGACGTTATCCCTTATATCATCGCACAAGTGATTGGTGGCGTGATTGCAGGCGGTGTGCTCTACGTTATTGCAACAGGTCAAGCTGGCTTTGATGTAGTTGGTTCTGGCTTCGCATCAAATGGCTACGGTGAACATTCTCCAGGTCAGTACTCAATGGTAGCAGCACTTGTAACAGAAGTTGTGATGACAATGATGTTCCTTATCGTGATCATGGGCGCGACCGACAAACGTGCTCCTCAGGGATTTGCACCTATCGCGATTGGCCTATGTTTAACCCTGATTCACTTGATCAGTATCCCTGTAACGAATACATCCGTTAACCCTGCGCGTAGTACTGGTGTTGCCGTATTTGTTGGCGACTGGGCGGTTTCTCAGCTTTGGCTATTCTGGGTAGCACCAATTGTTGGTGGTATCTTAGGTGCGCTTATCTATAAGAATCTTCTAGGTGTAGAATCAAACGACTAATTGATTATCAAACCGCAAGATCAAAAAAGCCGCTGAATTCAGCGGCTTTTGTCTTTTCCTAATCTCCTAATTGTGAATAAGGATAGATAGGATATGGTGCGACTAGTGCGCCTCCCGTAAATATAGCGGCAGGCAGCATCCCTGAGAAACTATAGGCTTGGAACAAATGGTTGTACATTGTCCCCCCTTCTAACCAGAGTCCCGTTACCTGATCATATCCATGAAAACCAAATAACCTAGATACATCTGAATTAAAATAGTCATGAACCTTAGATACTTTGTTAATGAAGCGTCCTATGAGTCCATTCTCATTATACAGGTGAGCGCCAGAAGCCTCCGGTGCCATACCTCCCTCTGTAAATAAAGTCGGAGTAGGCTTCTCACTCCACATAGGCTTACTACCACGAGTACCATCAGTCAGTAATTCACCATCAACATTATACTTACAGACTGAACTTGAGTTAACAACTTCACAAGACCGGAGCTTATAGCGGTCCGTAACATTTTTCATGTACTCAAAGCTAAGCACGACCACTTGTGATAATGCGGCAAATTTCGCACCTTTTTCACATGAACCACCCGCGATCTCACCTGTAGCACAACCACCAGCAGCTGCGACACTTACTTTCGTGGCTGCATGTGCAAATCCTCTCGTTGGTTTAAAGCTATTGTAACCTCCGATAGCGCCTGTAATTGCACCAATCGCAGCCCCTTTGCCAACTCCGTTCCAGCTTTCACTAATGATCCCACCGGTTACAGCCCCACCAGTGGCGCCACCAAGTGCACCGGCTGCAATGGCATTAGTAAGAGACCCTGCAGAGAAGAAACTTGCACCAGCATCGGCGAGCAACACACTGTACGTACCACCACTGGCGACAGTGACGACAATCCCAACAACGATACCGACGATTTCTCTCGAGTAACGAGAGGTAAACTCTCGTACGTCGTTCCATTGACGTTTGAGTTCTTTTTTAATTCTCTTAAAGAAATGACCAGAAGGATCGTTGTATTTAAGAGGATTATTGAGAACGTAACTGTATCGATTGAATGATTGACTATTATCAGGAGCTTGTATGTAAACGTCAGCGCTGATAAATCGTGCTAGCGTTGCATCATATAAACGACCGTTCATATGGATTAAGTCAACTTCATTAAGCATCTCATGCCCTGTAAATGCACGATTCAACAATACAGGTTGAGGTAACAACACATTGTCAGCTTTCCAAGTAAACGCTCTCTCTTTGCCCCAAGGGTCATATAGCTTACGGTCAACAATATTCCCCCACATATCACTTACCATATCAACCGATTTAAGCGCATCTGTATGGCTGTAACGAATTTGACGATCTACAGATGCATAGCTTCCTTGTCCATCAGTCTTCAATGAGTTCACATTTACAGCGACCAGACCATTTCCAGCATAAATGTACTGAGTTTGTTGAATATCCCCAGATGCTAGCTCTTTTAACTCGTAGGACTTACCGAGGTACCAAGTTCTGCTTCCATCGCTACTACGCTTGCTGACTCGCTGATTCGACTCATCATATTTAAAGTCAACCCAGCCTTGTTCTTGCTGAATACGTGAAGGCTTGTTGAAACCTGTCCATTCAATTGTTCTCCCTCCGCCAGATAGCATATTTCCGTTTGCATCGTAGCGATATTTATTATCCCCAGCTTGAGTTACCGCATGCTTGTGTAACGGATCTGCGTAGATATAATGACCAACGTCAGACTTATATTTGATGTTGCCATTCGCAGCATAAGACATGGAATACTTTTTGTTAAATAACGGATTCTCAGCATGTGCTGCACCAATACCAGACAAATGGTAGTCTGTTAGTCGGTCTTGATCGTCATAGTAGAAATTTTCTTGTATATCATTAACAAGATCTCGGCGACTCTGCACATTATCCATTCTGTCGTAGGTGTAATGAACGCCACGCAGCAACATGGAACCTTGCCTAGTGTATATATTGAGTAGTTGACCATTACTCTCATGATAATCGAAACTATTAACTAAGCCATTCCCTAAAACCTCTGATGTAATTCGACCTTCGGCGTCCATATCGTTGAGCTTCCAGTACGAAATTCGTCCAGCATCTGGGTTATCATCTTTGAGGGAACTTAGTGCATCTGACTCATTTTCAGATTCCACAGCTAGGTTATTGTACTTCTGTGAAACAAGCTTGACTTGCTTAACTAATTTTACTAGTTGTTCTGCAGCTAAAAGATAGCTATTTACACGTAATTCGGTTGTATCTTGCACATATTCAAGCCTATCCACTTCTTTTGAAAGTGAATTGAGTTCATCAAACATTTGACGCATTCTTTGATCATATAGCGGATCGTCCCTTTCCAAATCAAATGTCGCTAAACTTATACTTCCATCATCAGAATAGTTGCCGTAGTACGCAGTTTGGTTTTGATTGGTCAACCCTGCTTCAAAAGCAGCCCATTCATCAAGGCTTACCTCTCTTAATAAGTTACCTTCAATCTTAAGATGGAAGTTAGGTTGCTGAACTACAGGTATCAAACCATTTCCAGAGACCACCACTGTCCTTGGGGAAACTTTGAAATAACGCTCGCCATACTCACTTGTGTACATATGCAATGGTCTAGTATGTAGCTCCGCCCTCATTTGGCGCGCAAATGCCTCATTTTCAGCCACTCCGTCAAATGAGATAAGCTGATCTTTAAGCTTCTGATACTCTTCCTTACGTCGCTTGTAGAAGAATTGCTGCTCTTGTAGATCTTTTATTTTAACTAAATAATCTTTCGCTTTATTTAGGGCTTCATTGATTAGAGGTTCAATCACGCTGCGATATTCAGCTGCAGTGTAATTAACTTGAGCTTGAGAAATATCTCCCCAAACTTCCGTATTAATACCCGTTAAAGCATCTCGGGTGTAGTTTAGAGTAAACTTGTTAGGTCTATGTTCTCGAATTAGTTGCCCGTTAGAGTCATACTCTAAGTCTCGTGCGAATGTGTGCTCTGGAGTAATCGTCTCTTCACGTCTCAGTAAACCCATATCGTTGTAGAAGTAGTTCTTAACCAGTTCTCCATCTACAGTTGCTTTTAGTAATCCTCCTAACCAGACGCGACCATCCACTCTGTCGTAAAACCATGCCTTTGTGGTGATGTGTGTTACTTCTTTCTCAATTTGCTTAACTTTTGATTCTATTTTCTCAGCGACTTTGCGACCTAGGCTGTCATAAGCAAAATGAGTACTTTGACCTTTCGCATCAGTTTGATTAACAAGTTGACCAAAACCGTCATATTCATAAGTCCACAAACCTAGATCTGGATCATCTACTAAAGATTTATTGCCTTGAATATTGTACTCGGTACGAACTGTTTCTCCTTCTGACGCAATAGCAGATTTCAACATTCCATTGGCATAGAAGTCGTAGATAACTTTGCCACCGTTCGGCTCCTGTTTCTCAATCTCCCAACCTAATACGTTGGTAAAGGTTTTAGAAACTCGACCTTTAGCGTCCGTTTTGGTTACAGTGAAAGGATCGTAAGAATAAGAAATCCAGCTGTCTTCTTTGCCTGCAGGGCCAGGTTCTTTTATCGATATGACTCTTCCTAATTTGTCGTACTGAGTGACAATATACTGAGGAATATCACCTTGGTAATAAGGTTTTGAAGCAGAGACTAAATTGCCAAATGCATCATACCCAGAATCAACGAACACCCACTTACCGTTTACCGATAAAGAGGCTCTTCTCACTTCTCTTTCTAAAAAGTCAAAAAAGCTGATCTTCTTGCCTGAGTTTTTCGATTGATTGATAACACAGTAACTCGCATTGTTAACATCGAATAAGCAACGACTATCTCCCGCAGGAAAGCGACTGATCTCAGATTTTACAGAAGTGTTTACAACAGACACCTCGGTTTCTCGACCAAAACCATCGAGTTTTGTCGAAGTAGAAAGACCATTTTCATCAACTTTTACAATTACTCCTGACAATAGATCAACAGTCTGAGACGAGACGTGTCCAACAGGGTTTGTCACCTCGGTTACAACACTATTCCCTACGTAGGAATGTTTAAAGGAAGTCGAGCGAGTTTCTAATTTCCCCCCGTTAGTCGCAGTAACGCTTTCTTTAGTAACAATACCGTTTCCATCTCGCTCTTTGAGGGTAACCATTGAATATGGCGTATTTGGTAGTGTCGTGTGCTCACGCAACAAACCAGTTTCATTGTCATATTTGAAAGTAGCCTCTTGAGATATCGTGCTACCATCGCTGTGAATGTAAGTTGTTTTAGTCGAATCGAGCAACCCGATTAACCAAGTATCTACCTTATTTACATACACGTTTTGGGTAATTTCAACAAACGTGTCACTATAACCGGTAATCGGATTAAGTCCGGTTGTTGTCGTTTGAACTTTACCAACATTGAGAAATGTATCGACATCACTCTGCTCTACGGTAACTGTACTTAGCAGTTCACCACTTTCAGAGTATTGGTAGTCCTTTCGTTCTGAGGTGTAAAATGCAAATGTGTTACCGATTGTAGGAGTTTCAATCCATTCGACGATTTCGTCGTATTCTGCAGTTGTGATCGCCTTCACGAATCGAGCTTGACCGGATAATGTAGATAGCTCGCGATTCAAATCATCCGATACTGGTGTCATGGACCACACTGGTATTTGGTCTTCTAGTGCCGTTGTTCGTTCCTCAACCAAAGAAAACTCTGTGGAAGGAATCATGATTGGTATCAGCGTTGAACCGCCAACAGGGACAAATTTGTCAGCGCTTGCTGCATATTTTTGCCCCTTATATTCGATAAGCTTATAACCTGTTAAATGCTTATCTGCTGCAGAAGACAGCTGTTGGAGATTTTTAACGACTTGCGTAGCACTTAGCTCTTTTTTTATCGTCTTAAATTCAAATTCAGCTTTTGATCTTTTAGTAAGCTCTCTAAAGTTCCAAAAATCATCCAAACTACAATCACCGCAATTATTTGACCACTTCTGTCCATTTGCAACGTAATCGATTTGCTTGTTCAATGTGCCTGAGTTAGGAAACTCTGTATTAAATTGAAACTCTTGGTTGAGAGTGTTTTTTTCATTAACAAAACTTCGCTGCCGAATCCATTCGAAACCATTTTGTTTTAAACCATCTTTAGAGCGCTTTGCAGGACCATACAGGAACAAGTAGTTATTTTTTCCTTGTCCGTTGTCGGTCTCGAGACGATAAGCTACAGGGAAAGAGCCTGGTAAGTTAAAAAGACCAGAATCAACAGACTTAAAAGAGTCAGTAGGCGTATGATTGCCATATGGACCAAACCATACTGAAGAAACATGTCCTAGACCATTAGTCACTTTTTCAAGCAGTAATTGAGGGTGGTTGCTCTGAGCAGTAGTCTGACATTCTAAACGGTTGGATCTCTTTTTGCAGAGCTCAAACTTACCATCTTGGTTCAAATCAATGAATGAGTTAAAACCAATTCCCCAATTATCAACATCAAATTCATATTGGTACTTATAAGCGTTGACACATTGGACCTTGTTACCGACGCCACGACAGAAATCTATAACACCATCCTGATCTAAATCGAGCCACCAACGTTTATCTACGCTCCCTAGTTCCCCGGTCCAATCATCACTTTTGACAAACTCGATGTCATCTTCGAATTTATCCAGAGAACCAAGAGAACCAAGAGAACAAGTTAGATTAACCGTTTTACTAGCATCACTATCCGTCATGCGACAAAAGTCGATGGCATTATCGCCATTCACATCAACCCACCAACGGGAATCAGGCTCCCCTACAGAACTAATTGGAAAGTTAACATTTTTTTGAACTAGATCTTTGCCCGAAAAAGAAGTGCACTTAATCGTTTTCCCTTTGACAGAACAGAGTTCACTACCACCATCGCCATTTATATCAGTCCAATAAGTGTCTTTAATTTGCCCCCATTCTATGCCCCGAACGTGCACTGAATCAGACCACTCGCCATCTTCTTTTGGTTCACTACACAGAAGTTCATCACCTATACGACGACAGTACTCAGGTACGCCATTACCATCCATATCCCTCCACCAACGGAAGTCCTTCATGCCAGAGTTCGACACACCCCAAGAAAGTTGTGTCGTTGTATTATTTGAATGAAAAGCGTCACAAAGTAGTTTGTCATCATTGATACGACAAAACTCTGTTTTACTATCACCGTTAATATCTAACCACCAATGACCATATTCATCTCCCCAGTTACTTATATTGTAGGTTCGAGCAACATTTGATTGAGAAACATCCATATGACATGTAAATCCATGAGCATCAGTCTTGCAAAAGTCACCGACACTATTTCCATCAATGTCCACCCACCAGCTTCGGCTGGAATTGCCCCAATTACTGGGGATACTGCTATCTCCCCAGTGACCAAAATCAATGTTGACGACTTCTTCTCCAAAGAATGACTGACCTTTGACAGGGCCTTTAGGTTCTTTCCAATTAAATTTCGTAGCTGGTAAGCAATTATCCGTTGCATCACAATATTTAATATTGTCAATAAAAGTAGCACCAAAACCTTTTGTTAATTCATTGTAACTTAATTGATAATAATTCTTAACTTTATTATTTACATTAGTTTCAATTCTTATTAGGTTAAAATTAGACTTATAGATGTTTCCATCTACCTTAAAATGTTTTGTAGGTATCGAATTATTGACAACACTATAAATAAAATTGATTTTAAATGAATCATAAGATATCGATGATAATAGACCTAAATCATCATAGTTATAGGAAATACCCTTTGCTTTTGGGTGGATTTGATACGAGCTCAGCAACCAACTTTTAGAAATATTGTGATATCTGTACTCTTCAACAGCACCACTTTTATCACGCTTAACGAAGTAGCTTGTTTTTGTATTTGAATCGCCATTCAATGTTATTTTTGACTGATCATCTATGTGTAAGCGGTACTCAGATCCGTCCTTCCCTACAACGCCCTCTTTCCCAATCAAACGCGTACCATTTAAACAAAAATTGTCAGTTAGACTATAGGTTACAGAGCTTGTAACTCCCTCAATTGCTTGATGATCGCCACACCTCTTTATTGAAGATAGTCCGTTAAGTGTAAATCCTGACCCGAGAGACGAAACTGTCGACCCAGAGCTTGAATAACTAATCGCTAAATTGGGAGTCGCTCCCCCTTTACCACTAGGGAATGTAAGCGGAATTTGATAATACGCAACACCTTTATCTATCGATAACTCTCCAGGTAAGGTACCTATCGTTTGAGATATCGCTGGCGTAGATAAACCTACAATTATTAAACCAAGCCAACT
>NZ_JAPPTO010000026.1:0-77985 GCF_027587135.1 Vibrio sp. MM46 | reverse complement strand
TGGCGTTTGAGAATGAGACGGGATTTGCATCAAACCCCTAGTCAGTCGAGCCCTCGATCTCAAAACGATTAAGAAGTCTCGCTAGAAATAGCGGGGCTTTTGTCGTTTTTAGTATTTGGAAATTAGCTAAAGCTTTGCCACCACGAGAATTTGAAAACGAACAGGTTGCAGTGTCACTCATTATCTATAATGGTGATTTTTCTAAGCTTAACTTTATGAATTTTGGGCACAAAAAAGCCCAAGCTAAGCAGCTTGGGCTTTTTAATATCTGTTGTTTAAAAAGAGTGATTAGAACTCTTTCGGAGCAAAACCTGTCATTACGTCTAGGCGCAATTCTTTACCCACTTTTGTTAATGGGTGAACGATAACTAGACCACGAACACGCTTCTTAAGCTTACCAATGTCTGCTTGCTCAGCTTTTGTGATTTCACGAGAAAATGGCATATCAAGCAGGCTCTTACGCTCTTTGTTCAGTTCGTATGTTTGCTTGTGCTTAAGTTGGTTAAGTTTCTTCGTTAGGTCGTCAACTTCATTCGTGAACTTAGTAATCATTTCATGATCACCACGAGAACGTGCCGCATCCAGTTTGCGTTGGCAAGTATCTAAACGGTTGTGCAGCTTTTGAATATCGGTTTTTATGCTCATGGTAATTGGACTCAAATTTTTAATGGTCGAGGAGTATAGCATAGCTGAAATTCAACGCTCTACTATACTGTTCGATCTATTGATTTAGTTGATCAGTTCATTACCTGATGCGTTGCCAGCAAAGAAAGCATCCACGTTATTTAAAGTCACTGAGGCAATGTTGTTTAGTGCTTCGTGAGTCAGGAAGGCTTGGTGTCCAGTGAACAACACGTTGTGACACGCGGATAGACGACGGAACACGTCATCAACAATGACATCGTTTGACTTGTCTTGGAAGAATAGGTCTTTTTCGTTGTCGTAAACATCTAAACCTAGTGCGCCAATTTTGCCTTGTTTCAGTGCTTCAATTGCGGCGACAGAATCAAGCAGTTCACCACGGCTGGTATTAATGATCATCACACCATCTTTCATCTGCGAGAATGCCTTCTCATTCAATAAATGATAGTTCTCTTCGCTCATTGGACAGTGCAGCGAAATGACATCTGCGTTCGCATAGATCTCTTCAAGAGAGCAGTAGCGAGCGCCCATTTCCAATGCTAGAGGGTTTTCATATGGGTCGTAGCAGAGCAGCTCCATGCCTAAACCTTTAAAGATACGCATGGTTGCAATGCCAATCTTGCCTGTACCCACAACGCCAACTGTTTTGCCATGGAAGTTGAAGCCAACCAAGCCTTCCAGGTTGAAGTTTGCATCACGCGTGCGCTGGTAGGCTTTGTGTAAGCGTCGATTTAAACACATCATCATACCGACAGTATGCTCAGCGACAGCTTCTGGGGAATAAGCCGGGACGCGCACTACTTGAAGTCCAAGCTCCTTTGCTGCTTCTAAATCGACTTTGTCGAAGCCTGCGCATCGCATCGCGATTAATCTGGTCCCACCAAGAGAAAGCTGTTTAAGTACTGGTGCGGATAAATCATCATTTACAAACGTACATACGACTTCACAGCCCTGAGCCATTTTTGCGGTTTTTGAAGTTAATCTAAAATCATGGTAGTGAAATTCGAAGTCTCGATGGTTTTTAATTTTATTGAAAGACGCTTCGTCGTAGGATTTCGCACTGAAAAAAGCAATGTTGAGCATAATACCCTCTCTATTTGTGCTGAATTTATAAAGTAATCTCCTTATAAAGTAATCCAAGTTAGTCATAATGAGTAGTGAAATTTGCACATATTAAGTTTGCTTTAGTATTACCTTGTGACTAGCATGGTTGCTCTTTTTTATGTTCCCTTAGAATGGGTGAGTTAGGCGTTCTGGCGATGTCAGTAAAATGGTTGTCTTTAATCTTGTGTTGTTCTTTTGTTCCTTTTACACAGGCTGCTGTGGACTTGGTCAAAGTAGACAAATCAAAACGCAGAATGTACCTAATGGACAATGGCGAAGTGGTTAAAGAATATCGGATTGCGTTAGGGGCTAATCCGAAAGGGCACAAGCAGGAAGAAGGGGATAACAGGACTCCAGAAGGTGACTACACTCTAGATTATGTGATTAACGATTCTGCTTTCTATCGCTCTGTCCACATCAGTTATCCAGATGTAATTGATCGCTTGGAAGCGCACCGAAGAGGTGTCTCTCCGGGCGGAGAGATCAAGATTCATGGCCTCAAAAATGGCGAGACACAGTCCCCTCAGTTTATCCAGAGCTTTGATTGGACCAATGGGTGTATCGCCATCACCAATGAAGAGATGGATGAGTTTATAAAGCTAGTTAAAATGGGAACGCCAATCACCATTGAGTGGTAATGGAGCGCCTAGTTTCAACCCTATTCTTGAGACATAAAGCGGCTTGGATGGTCGCTGAAGATGCCATCTAGCGCCGGCAAGTGTTTCAACTTGTTTGGGTTATTCACTGTATAGCACATTACCTTATATCCGGCTTGCTGCAGCTTCTTAATTTGACGGGAACGAACCCAGTTAATATTGAGGTTGCAACTGTATGCGTTGACTTCTTCTAACAGTAGCCCGTCTTTACGGGTAAAGAACTCACTTAGCACACCCAATCTGTAGCCTTCACAGTGCTTGTATAGCGCTCTTATCACGTCGTGACTAAAGCTCGACAAAAGGATAAATTCTTTGGTCAATGGTCCTTCAGAAAGGGTTTTAGCGACTATCTTCGCGACATCCTCTGCTGAATGGTGGTCAACTTTCACTTCGATATTAAGATTTAGGTTGTTTTTCGCAGCGAGCCCCAGCAACTCTGACAGCGTCATGATCGATTCATTGCTGAACTCTGTACTGAGCCAACCACCAAAATCTAACGTTTTTAGCTCAGCTAAAGTCATTTGATCAACACGACCTTTGCCGTTGCTGCAGCGGTTTACTGTGTGATCATGACATACCACTAGTACATTGTCTTTGGTGGGTTGTACATCAACTTCAACCCAATCAAGACCCAAATCTATAGCGGCTTGAATACTGACTTTGGTGTTTTCTGGGTACTTGCCTGCCACGCCTCGGTGACCAATCAATAGCGTTGTCATATACGTCTATTCTCAATTAGAAACTGCAAAGAATTGTACTCCTTTTTTGTACCTGCAATAGAGTTTAAATGTATGAAGTGATTAAATGATGGTTATTGATGCATATATAAAGAAGAAATTTCCATCATTTAAACGTCATTAAGTCGAGAAAGGCTAGCTTAGGTAGGTATTCTGGGTAACATAAAGTGATTGGACTTTTATGCTCTTACTGCCCAAGTTTTTAGTGGGAACGCAAAGTGAGGGCATAACTTTTATTATCAGGGAGAGAAGTATGAAAATTGGTGTAATTGGCGCAGGTGCCGTTGGTGTTGGAGTATGTAATTACTTACTGACCATGGGCAGTGTAAGTGAGTTGGTTCTATTGGACCAAAACTTAGAGCGTGCTGAAGGGGAAGTCTTCGATTTCCGTCATACCACTGCACTGACCTTCTCGAAAAACACTCACATCATTCCTACTGACGACTATCTCGATCTTCTCGGCGCTGATATTGTCGTAATCACTGCGGGAGCGCAGATTAAGCAAGGTCAGACGCGAATTGATATTGCAGAAATCAATGCCAAGATAGGTGTTGAGATTGCACGTAAAGTCGAACGAGTAGCCCCAAATGCAACCCTCATTGTTGTATCTAACCCTTGTGATATTGTCGCGCACTTTATTGCAACCAATACAGGCTTTGAGAATAGCAAAGTGATCAGTAGTGGCTGCGTGATCGATACTGCGCGCTTGATGAGCATTGTTGCCAATCGCGTGGATTTGGACCCGAAGAACATCTTTGGTTATGTTCTCGGTGAGCATGGTAGCAATTGTTTTACGCCAAAGAGTTTGATTTCAATTGCAGGACAACCTGCAGATTTCTATTGCGATGCCAATAATGTAGAGCGTATCGATGCAGACGAATTGCTCGAAGCCGTTAAGCAAGCTGGGTATGAGATTTTCCGTCGTAAACAAAATACCGTTCATGGGATCGCTGCAAGTGTGTTTCGTATTATTCAGGCAATCAAGATCAATGAACGATCAGTTTTGCCTGTGGGGACCATGATGACGGGTCAATATGGTGTTAATGGCGTGGTATTGAGTTTGCCTACTGTTGTTGGCAAGAAAGGTGCAGAGTCAGTACTCACTCATCCATTTACACAAGAAGAGCTAGATACACTTCATTCGATTAGTATCAACTTACGAGGCATCGTTGAAGATGTCGCCAAAGTAACAGGTTTAAAGTGTTGATTTAAATAATTAAAAAATCAGTATTTCTTGCGATAAAAGCCGACTGAAAAGTGGGCTTTTTTTATGTCCAGTTTTCGTACAGAAACCTTAGAATCTATGGTTGTTTAATCTGCAAATGAGTAATAGAATGCGAACCATTTTTATTTGAGTTGGTATTGGTAATGTCCCGAGTTCTTATCGTAGATGACGATGTTCCGTTGTGTGAATTATTGGAGGCGGTGTTACAAGAAGAGGGTTACACCGTTTCATCTGTCCATTGTGGGGAAAGCGCTTTGCAATACATGGAGAAGACGCCAGTTGATCTTGTTCTTCTCGATGTCATGCTACCAAATCTAAATGGTATGCAAGTTGCGCGTCGTATCTGTCAACGTTTCGCGACGCCGATCCTCATGCTAACGGCATTAAATGATGAGAACTCGATGCTAGATGGCTACCAAGCAGGCGCAGATCAGTACATCGGCAAGCCCTTTAATGTACCTGAATTGTTGATGCGCATTAAAGCAATTCTTCGTCGCGTAGGATTAGAACGTCAAAGACAAGCTATGTGCTGCACAGTGCAAAGTATCAGTGATCAGCTGAACAGTTTGCCGCTGACAGGTACTGAAGCAGAGTTACTTTGCTATTTGGTAAAAAACCAAGGCGTTGTGATTTCTAAAGCCGAATTGCAAACCGAGGTTTTGAAGAAAGAGCTAAGTCCGTTTGATCGCAACTTAGACATGCACATCAGTAATATTCGTCGTAAATTGGTGGAAGCGGGATTGTCCAAACAGCACATTAAAACGTTTCGTGGAAAAGGTTATAGCTACCTAGAGGCTGTGACGAATTAATGAAATTTGTGTGCCCATCCTATATAGCCAAGCGTCGAGATAGTCTGGCTTTTAAGCTATTTACTTACATGACGGCGATCGTCATCAGTATCCTTGCTGTACAAGCTGTCGCTGAGCAAGCCTTAGTAAAAGCAATGCTAAAAGTACCAGCGAGCGTAAAAGCAGAAATGTTGGACTTAGCGCATCAAGCCAATGTTTTGATCGAAGACGGAGATATGGATGAGCTTGCGGATTGGGCGAATGCACAACACTTTTACTTATTCGTGTTAGACGAAAATCAACACCCACTTACCCATCGCCTGATGCACCCTCATTTTGAGTTCAAACTTAAGTTTAAAAGACGTTTAGATGAACAACTAGAAGGCAGAGTTAGTCGCCCAATTTTCAGTATTCCTCTTGTGGGCAACAACAGTTTGGTCATCCAACTGCCTCATCGTTTACACCCAGCTCATGACTTTATTCTCTACTTTTCGATACTGAAAGTTGTGATTGCAGCGGTCATTCTGGCGCTGTTTTCTCTATTAATGGCAAGGAACTTACAGCAACCTTTAGACCGACTTCGTGAGGCGAGTAAGAGGCTATCAAATGGTGATTTTACTGTCAGTGTGGTTGATGAACTGAAATCAAACACACGAGAATTTAATGAACTGGCGCAAGACTTCGATCATATGACCAAGGAGATCCACTCTTTGGCTGAGAAACAGCGTCGATTAATACGTGATGTTTCACATGAACTTCGTACACCATTGGCGCGACAGAACTTGGTGTTACATCTGTTACGAAAGCGTGTGGGTGAGAGTGAGCAAAGCCTTGTCACTCGCATGGAAGAAGAAGCAAATGAACTCAATCACTTGATTGGTGAGATACTCGAAATCAGCCGTTTGGAGAACGCACGCTACGATACTGAGATGAAACGTAGCGACTTAGAAGTTATGCTTGCTCCTCAGGTTGAGCGTTGCAAGATCGACCTAAAAGATCAACAAACTCTTACTTTTAAATCGGACGCGACAAGGACAAAAGCCCAGTGTGACGACACTTTAGTCGTGCGCTGTTTGAACAACTTGATTGGTAACGCGATCAAGTATGCGGGCGACTCTGCGCAGATTAATGTGTGCTTAACAAATAAATCCACCGATAAGCACCACTACTTAGCTGTGACCATTGCTGATAATGGTCCGGGTATTCCACAGGATAAATTGTCCGACATCTTTGACCCATTTACTCGATTGGATGCTTCCAGAGACAAAAAGCTTGGTGGCTATGGTCTTGGGCTCGCAATAGTAAAAGAATCGATGCGAATGATGGGAGGAAAAGCCATCGCCACAAACCGAGTGGATGGTGGGTTGAGTGTAACATTGTTGTTTAGGCAATAGATCGCTCGCGGCTATTCGTGATTTAGATCACGTTCGAACAAAGTATTACTCTCATGCCCTTTACAAAAGTTTACGAATGCAAAGAATGTAAATTTAATGCAAATGGTAATGGTTATCACTTATATTCTCTCGCAAAATAAGTAGAAGGGAATCACATAGCACCTATGTGTAACCCAACATTTTGGAGTGAATGTGCATGTTTTCTAAAAGCCAACTGGCGTTAGTGATTGGAGCGGTGTTAGCAGCACCTGCCGTGGCGGAAGTTCAAAAAGCGGATGAGCACCTTGTTGTTGAAGGTCGCGAGTTTGGTTACAAAGCAGATACCAATACAACAGCAATGCGTATGGAAATGACGCAACTGGAGACCCCAGGGCAAGTTGCTGTGATTGATGAAGCGGTTATTGATGAGCAGCGTGCAAGCACGTTAGGTGAAGTGCTAAAAAATGACGCGAGTGTTAGTGCCGGTGGTACGAGTCGTAACCGTGAGCGTTTCTCATTGCGCGGTTTTGAACTTAGCAGTTCTGACGGCTTTTTACGTGATGGTCGTCAGCACTGGTCACACTACCGTCAGCCAATTGAGCTTTTAGAGCGTGTAGAGATACTTAAAGGTCCATCAGGTCTACTTTACGGCAAATCTGAGCCAGGTGGTCTTGTGAACATGGTTTCTAAGAAGCCAACAACAGAAACACAAGTTAGCTTGAGCCAAGATATTGGTTCAAACGATCACTCACGCACTGTTTTAGATGTGAGTGGTGCACTGAATGAAGAAGAGACATTGCGTGCGCGCGCAATTCTTGCAAAAGAGAGTTACGGCTCTTGGCGTAAGTATGGTGATGGCACAGAGCCACAAACTGACCGAGTTGTCGGTGGTCTGGTTGTTGAATACGACATTACCGAAAACGTGATGGTTTCTGCTCATTATGACAGGACTAAAGATGAAGGCAGTGTGGATTCTGGTGCTTACATTGTAGACGGTAAGCCTGTGCTTGGAGACAAGTATATTTGGGATGCGCAATGGTCGAAGATTGATAACGATGTAGAAAACTACGGTATCGATATTAATGCGCAAGTCGCGGATAACGTAAACGTCAAAGCAGGATACAACCGTCAAGATTTCAAGCGTTTTGATGTGGAGTCTTACCCTAAGTTTGACGACTATGAAGAAAAAAATGTGATTAAGCACAAAGGGAATGATCGTTCAGACAATTGGGTGTTTGATACTGCGTATGTAGACGTTACGACTGACTTCTCTTTGCTTGATACTGATAACACACTTTTAATTGGTGCAAACTACCTAGATTACAGTTATGACCGCTTTATGGCATTCCACCAAGAGTCTAGTGTCCAGCCGGGTCAAACGGTGCCAAAGCCAGGGTATCGTAGCTCGAAAAAATGGCCGACTAGCGAGCATGATACATGGGGTATCTACGCGCAAAATATGATGACAATTAACGATTACTGGCAGGTACTTGCAGGTGTTCGTTACGATGAAAAGCGCAGTGAAACATTAACAGAAAGCCAAGTATCACCAAAGCTAGGCGTTATCTTTCATCCTGCGAGTAATGGTTCAATCTATGTTCAGTACTCTGAAAGCTTCATGCCACAAGGTGCTGTGGCTGACTCTGACTTTACCAATGATGGAGAAGAACTAGAGGCTGAGCGTGGTATTTCTTATGAAGTGGGTACTAAGTGGGAACTGTTTGATGAGCGTTTATTCTTAACCGGTGCGCTGTTTGACATCACATTAGAAAATGTACGATTAGATATCGTCGATCCTAACGACTCAAAAAAACAGATTGCTACTCAAGATGGTGAGCAAGTGCACCGAGGCGCTGAAATCTTAGCGCAAGGATTTGTTACAGATAAGCTTTCGTTAACTGCTTCTGCAATGTATCTAGATGCAGAGATTACAGAAAGTGCAAAACTAAAAGGCAATCGCCCAGCTGATGTGCCTGAGCTTTCTGCAAGCGTCTGGTCTAGCTACAAGGTCCAAGACAACACGAATGTAAACTTGGGCGTGATTTATGAGGGTGAGCGCTACGGTGACGCAGCGAACACGTTTAAGAAAGATGGGTATGCGCGTGTTGATATGGGCGTGGCGTACACACACAAGTATGATGAGAACTTAGATATTGTGGCCCGATTCAATGTTGAAAACGTGTTTGATACTGAATACCTAGCTGGTGGCGGTAGTACGAACCCGGACAACTATGATGGTGCAACAAATGTAGTGATAGGCGAAGGTCGAAACTACATGGCAACAATTCAGTTCAAGTACTGATAACAATATGATTTTTAAAGGGGAAGATTGGTCTTCCCCTTTAGTCGTTTTTAGAAAACAGAAAATATAACTCGTATGAATCTAATGAAATCAAGTATCGCTCTGTTGATCTCATCGGTTTTGATTCCCGTTCAAGCGGAAAATCTTAACGATGCACAAGCAGTGCAGAGTAAAACCAATCAAGCATCGGCTGTTAGCCAGAAGCGTATTGATGTAAGTGCAGAGAAATCTTTGACTCTTGAGGCTGAAATAGAGCAGTTACAAGAAGAAGTTGGCAACTTGAAGATTTATCGTGATCACCTATCTAGTTTGGTAGACAGTCAAAACGAAGAAGTGGCTAGTCTGAATGAGCAAATCGAACAAATCGCTCAGACTCGCCAAGGTGTCGTGCCACTGATGTACCACATGCTTGATGGTCTTAAGAGTATCGTCGCTAATGATAAACCGATCCGCAAGGCACAACGTGAAGAGCGTATTGCAAAGCTGGATGCAATGATGACTCGCGCAGACGTCGCAGATGCTGAGAAGTTCCGCCGTATTCTTGAGGCGTACCAAATTGAGATGGACTATGGCTCTAAGATTGGTGTTTACCAAGGCAAGATAGCATTAGATGGTAATGATCAAGTCGAAGCCGATATCCTTTACCTAGGTCGTGTTTCATTGGTTGCACGTAGCTTATCAGGTGAGCACTTCTGGAGCTGGTCACAGCAACAAAAAGAATGGCAAGCAGTGGGCACTGAGCAAAAAGCGGAACTAGACAAAGCGTTTGCGATGGCGAACAAACAGATTGCACCGAGTATGCTTACTCTGCCAGTGTCTCTTAACGTAGCGGAGGGCAAATAAATGATGAAAAAATGGCTATCGGTTGCGCTGATTTCTTCTGCTGCTCTTCTACCTCACACAACATTCGCTAGTGACGCATTATTGCAGAAAGCACAACAAGAAAATCGTCAACAGCAGTCGCACAATGTGGCTCGTGAATCTGGTTTTAAGAAAACGCAGCAAGAGTTGCAAGCGATGAAAAACCAGCTTGTTGCCGAGCGTGCAGCGTTGCAAGCAGAAGCGGACACCCTGAGTGTTACGTTCAGCGAAAACGAATCGCAGCTTGCCCAACTTGAAGAGAAACTTCGCCTAGAAACAGGCAGCTTAGGTGAGCTTTTTGGCGTAGTTCGTCAAAATGCAAAAGAATTGGAGTCGGAGCTTAAGTACTCTGTAACAGGTGTCGACGCTAACTCATACCAAAAAAACATTGATGATATCGTTGCAGCGAAATCACTGCCGACATTACCTCAACTGCGTGCAATGTGGCGCAGTATGGAAGAGCAAGTCAAAGCAAGTGGTGAGATGGCGAATGTGTCATTCACCTTGTTGGATGGTGAGGGCCGTGAGCAAAATGTTGATGGTGTCCGTCTAGGCTCAATGGCGTTGTTGGACAACGCAGGCTATGTGAAGTGGAATGGTCAGCGTGGTGATGCGGTGAATTATCTGCGTCAGCCTGAAAACGGTCCTACGGCAAGCACATTAAGCTCAGGAGACATTGACTCACTCGTGATTGACCCATCGCGTGGCATTCTCCTTGACCAGTTAGCAAATTCTCCAACCATGGCAGATCGCCTAAACGCAGGTGGCGTGGTGGGTAAGATCATCCTTGGTTTACTCGCTATTGGCTTGATCATCGCGCTGGTTCGTGGTGTGTCATTGATCATCGCTCGTCAAAAGATCGCGAAACAACTTAAGAGCCCAACTCAACCAGAGGATAACCCTCTAGGTCGAATTCTAGCGGTATACCAAAAGGATAAGCACCGTAGTGTTGAAGCGTTAGAGTTGCGTCTATTGGAAGCGGTAGTTGATGAACAAACTCACCTTGAGAAAGGCTTATCGATGCTTAAGCTGCTTGCCGCGCTAGCACCTATGCTGGGTCTGCTTGGTACGGTAACGGGTATGATCGAAACTTTCCAAGTTATCACTCAGTTTGGTAATGGCGATCCAAAAGTCATGGCGGGTGGTATCTCAATGGCACTTGTGACAACTGTCCTTGGTCTTGTGGCTGCGATGCCATTGCTTCTTGCTCATAACGTATTGAGCTCTCAAGCAGAGAACATTCGCAATATTTTAGAAAAACAAGGTATTGGTCTTGTGGCAGAACAAGCTGAACGTGATATGCCAAAGGGTAAAAATGCCTCTAACACGGTAGCGGAGAACGCAGCGTAATGGAGCAGATCCTACTCAACACATTGGGTTTGATCAGTGAGGATTGGGCCTCGACCTTGGCGAGCTTTATGCAGCAAGGCGGGCAGATCCTATGGTGGCTGGCTGCCGTTGTAGCGGTATGCTGGCTGCTGGTTATGGAGCGTGTTCTTTATCTGACAACGGAATTTCCGAAGGTGAAGAGACAGCTTTGTGAACAGTGGCTCGCAAGAGCAGACCACCACTCTTGGTACGCGCATCAAATCCGCGAAGGATGGATTGCAAAGGCACAAATTGAACTGCGCCAAAACCTATCAACCATCAAAGTATTGGTTGCAATTTGCCCAATGCTAGGTTTGTTAGGCACGGTAACGGGCATGATCACGGTTTTTGACGTGATGGCAACACAAGGCAGTAGCAATCCGAAATTGATGGCTTCCGGTATTTCACTTGCAACACTACCTACAATGGCAGGTATGGTTGCAGCACTTGCAGGTATGTTTGTACATGCTCGTTTAAGCAAAGTGTGTGAACGCAAAGCCCTCCAGTTAGAACAATCTTTAAGGAGTCAGAAGTGAGACTCGGACGTAGACCAAATCAACAAGATGAAGCCCAGATCGATTTAACCTCGATGCTGGATATCGTATTCATCATGTTGATCTTCTTCATTGTGACTAGCTCATTTGTACGTGAGTCAGGTGTAGAAGTTAATCGCCCACAAGCTTCCAATGTGGTCAGTCAAAAAGACGCAGGCATCTTTATCGCCGTGACGGCAGCAAATGATGTCTACATCGACAAACGTTTAGTGGATATTGAGCGTGTTGAAGCCACCATTGAGCACTTACTGCTGGAGCAACCAGACGCAGCGCTTGTAATTCAAGCGGATGAGCATGCTTACAATGGCACGGTTGTGAAAGTCATGGATGCCGCGAAAGGCGCTGGTGTGAAGAACATTGCTTTGGCGGCGGAGAAACCTTAATGAAAAGGCTATTACTCGCGCTACCCGTGTCAGTTTTGATTGCGGTGAGCTTGTTTAGCTTTATGGCGTGGATGGTCGATAAAGGCAATCAGCGAGCACCAAAGCCCTCTGAAGCGGTGCGCTTTGATATGGTTATGATCGAGAATGATGCGGATGTTCAGCGTCGTCAACGCTCGGTTCCTGAACAGCCAGAGCCACCAAAAGCGCCAGAGCCGATGGATTTGTCTCAGGCTCAAACGCAAGTTGAGCCGATGAGTCAAGTGACGCCAATCAGTGCATTGGGCTTGAACACTTCTCTTGATGGTATTGCTATTAGTGCTCCAAACTTGAAAGGCACTATGGGTAATCAGCAAGCGATCCCTTTGTATAGCCCAGAGCCACGCTATCCGAGTAAGGCACTGAAACGCAAAATCGAAGGTTACGTGATGCTACGTTTTACTATTGATGCTGCGGGGCGTCCAAAGGATATCGAAGTGCTTGATGCCAAGCCAAAACGTATGTTTGAGAAAGAAGCGATTCGAGCATTGAAGAAGTCGAAGTATCAGCCGAAGGTTGAAAACGGTGTCTCAATTGAGCAGTACGGGCAAACCCGAAAAGTGGAGTTCAATTTAGCCAAATGATGAAGAAATTCTTAATCGGTGCAGTATTGAGCCTATGCGCTTTTACGACGACTGCCAATGAACTGAGTCAATACACCGCGACTCGTGTTCAACGTGCGCATAATTTGGTTCAAGACGAAAAGTTGCAAGAAGCTATTTCAACGCTTGAAGCATTAGAGTTATCGCGCGGTTATGATCGTGCATTTGTCGCGCGTATGCTTGGGATTTTGTACTGGCAAAATGAGCAAGTGAAGTCGGCTATCAAGCAGCTAGAGATTGCGGTTAATAGCGGTCTCTTAGACGATGATCAAGCTTGGCAAACGCGCAAGATGTTAGCGGATATGTTGCTTAACGAGCAGCAATTTTCAAAGGCATTACCTCACTACTACGACTTAAGTAAATCTGTTCCTGAAACTCAGAAGGCATATGAGATTTGGTTGCGTATCGCTCAGTCTCACTACCAGTTGAGTCAATGGAACAAAGTCTTGTCTGCGATGGGGCGCTATGAAAAGTTTGGTCAGCCAGATGAAATTGGTCCTTTGTCTATCAAGTTGTCAGCCGAACTTGAGCTGCAAAAATGGAAGCCAGCCATCGGTACGATTAAGCGTTTGATTGCGATTGAACCTGAGCGTGTGGAGTGGTGGCGTCAGCTAGCTGCGCTCTATCTTCGTGTTGATGATAACAAACGCGCTCTTGATGCATTGGCGCTTGCAAAACTAAAGGGTATCGCACTTAGTCAAGATGATTTACGACTTCTTGCTCAGTTATATGGTGCGCGTGGTATTCCAGAGCGCGCAGCTTTGGTGCTAGAAGAGGTGAAAGACATCAACTCAGACAGCAAGTTAAAAGCGCAGCAAGCGACATATTGGCAAATAGCAAAAGAGTGGGACAAATCGATTGAGAGTTGGCATGTTGCGGCTCAATTGGACAGAAAATATAACTGGAACTTGTCCCAGTTATTAGTGCAAGAAGGTCATTACAAAGAAGCGTTAGCGACGTTGGATAAAGTGACTGGTCGTAAGGCTGATGTGGCGCTGGTGAAAGCCCGAGCTTACTACAAGTTGAAACGCTTTGAGGATGCGCTTGCAAATGCGAAACGTGCCAATGAAATTAAGCCGTCGACTCAAGCTGAGAGTTGGGTGAAGTACCTAACGCAATTGCGCAAAGCCAAAGCAAGCCAGAATAGTTAATGCGTATTTCATAGCATCGAAAGACCCGAGTCAGATCTCGGGTCTTTTTGTTTTTATAGAAGTGAGCAGGTTCGATTTCTTTTAATCGCTGCTGCGTCTACAAACTAAGTCATTCTCGTTGCAGCAAATATCTCGAGGTTACTTGGGGACAAGGTTATATTACAACTACCCAGCACTAAGACTGGACCGTCAGTTTTTATAAGGATAAATACATGATTCTTGATTCTGCCATTTTGATTTGGCTACCGCTTGTATTAGCAATTGGCGCGGCATTTGCTCGGCAACAAAGGGCAGCCTTCGCATTGCTTGGACTTACACTGCTGGGTGCATTTGTTTTTGATCGAATTGAGCTCATTGCGCTGATCAGTTCGTTGGTTGTTCTTGGAGTCTCATACCGGTTGCCGATGCTGGCATTGAATCCAAAGATGAAACCTATTTACTACCTAGGGTGGGGGATTGTCGTCCTTTGGTGTGTGATGCTTTTTGTCTATTTGATCCCTGGCTTTAATAATCTGCAAGTTCTCGACAAGGTATCCGCGGGACCACAGAGTGCGCCATTCTCAATGTATCTTAATCTGGACAAGCCACTTGCCTTCTTTGCTCTCCTTCTTGCTTATCCTATGCTGCTTGGCGGTGAGTCAAAAATAAGAATAAAGCCTGCGCTGCTGGTGATGATACCCCTGCTTTCACTATTGCCAGTTGCCGTTATGCTTGGTGCTCTAAAACCGGAGTTTAATTTGCCGTCATGGTGGTGGCTGTTTGCTTTGAATAACCTCGTATTAACTTGTGTTGCAGAAGAGGCTTTATTCCGCGGGTTTATCCAGCAGTCATTATCTCGTCGTTTTGATTGGCGATTGGGTTTGGTGGTGGCGAGCATTTTGTTTGGTTTAGCTCATTTTGCAGGCGGTCCACTGTTGATGGTATTTGCTGGACTTGCAGGGATAGGGTACGGTCTTGTTTTCCACTTCACTGGGCGCCTATGGTGTGCTGTGTTAGCCCATTTTGTGTTCAACTTCTGTCACTTGGTTTTCTTTACTTACCCAATCTTAGCTCGATAAGATTTTCCTATAGGCTCTTGCCTCCATGTGCGGGAGCCTTTCTATTCTATCAAACGTAAACAATGTAAATTAAATGCCAATAAGAATGATTATCACCTAAATTAAGCCCTCATTTATTGGTGATGATTGTTTTTTTATGTTGCTCAAAAGCAAAGGCGTCCAAACTTGGGCTCGCCGTCTGCACATTTACGTTTCCATGGCTCTTTTATTGGTGACCTTGTTCTTTGCCTTAACGGGCATCACCTTGAACAGACCAACATTGTTTGAGCGCAGTGAGCCAATCATTCAACAACACACACTCACGATCCCTTCAAAGCAACTTTTTGCAACTGAAGGCAGCTTCCAACCCAATCGTTCGGCTCTATTGAACTTCCTAACTCAAGAAACCCATTTGCGCGGCACTCCGTCGGCTTTGGATGTTTATACCGAAATCGAAGATGGAGAGTTAGTGATTGGCGAGCTTTCTTTGGATTTTAAAGGTCCGGGTTATAACGCTACCGTTTTTGTTGATATGACCACGGGAGAGGCTGAAGTTGAAACAACGAATTACGGCATTGTCGCGCTACTGAATGATCTGCACAAAGGTCGCAATAGTGGCGATGCTTGGAAGTGGTTCATTGATATCACTGCATTATTGATGGTGTTCTTTGTTCTAACCGGAGTGTGTTTGCTACTACCAAAGAAAAAGACTTTAAGAACGTCGATGCAGTGGATGGCTTTTGGCACCTTGCTGTCGCTCGTTATTTATTTTGTTGCTGTGCCATAACAGCCTCTATTCAGAGAATTCCCCTATGTTAAACACAGACCGATTTTTGCGTCGCAACTCATTAAGCAAACTAACACTTATTGCTGCGCTGATGCCTCTTTCGCTTTTTGCTGCCCCCTTGCCTGATCGTGCCAAAGTCGATTTTGAATTTGAGTTGCCAAAAATTGATACATCAATGTACGCCCGTCCTTATGTTGCAGTATGGATTGAAGATGATAAGCGCAAGCCGGTAAAAACCATCCAGTTATGGGTTGGTAAAGATGAATGGCTAAAAGATCTTCGAAGCTGGTGGCGAAAGGTGGGTCGTTATGATCGCGAATTAGTGGACGCCGTGACGTCTGCTACTCGTCCCGCTGGTCAATACCGTTTTATTTGGGATGGCACCAATGATGAAGGTCTGCGACTCGAACAAGGTACTTACACGTTGCATGTTGAAGTGGTACGCGAGCACGGTGGACGGAATTATTTGCGACAAAAGATGCAACTAGCGGACAGCGAAGTTCGTTATCAAATCAAACCAACCCAAGAGACGGGCATGATTACCGTCAACTACCAAGTTAAGTAATAGAGAAGGAACAACGATGAAAACCAAAATGAAAGCGGTGGCACTAGCAAGTGTAATGGCGATGGGGCTAGCAGCTGCAACAACAGCACAAGCGCACCCTCGTTGGGTTTTGCCTTCTCACTTTACAGTATCAAAAGAAGGTGGTGATTGGCTGACGTTTGATGTGACTGCCTCTCACGGTACGTTTGTTTTTGATAAACCAGCGGGCAGCGATCAAGCATTTGTGATCATGCCGGATGGTCGTTCGGAGCGTCCGAACTTTGTTGTTCGTGGTAAACGTCGTTCGATGTTTGATTTCTACTTTGAAGAAGAAGGCACACACAAGGTCGCGATCAACAACCAACCAAGCTACTACACCCAATACAAAGCGGGTCGCCGCGACACAGTTAAGTGGGCTCGAGCAAGTAAAGCTGATCGCGCAAGTGTTATTCCAGAAAAAGCACGTGATGTTGTTACGCAACTGAGCTATACCCGAGCGGAAAGTTACGTGACGGTGGGGATGCCGACAGAAAAAGCGCTGGAAATTGAAGGCAAGCTGCTAGAGATGAAACCGATCACTCACCCATCAGACATCATTGAAGGCGAAGCGGTGACTTTCCAATTCTTCTTTAATGGTGAGCCTCAACAAGGTGTCACAGCCGAAATTACTCGTGAAGGTACCCTTTACCGAAACCACCAAGAACAAATGGATGTCGTGAGTGATAAAGAAGGCAAAATTACGTTTACTCCAGAGGTGGCTGGTCGCTATTTGATGAAAGCCAACTATAAAGGTGAGCTGAAAAACGATCCTCTCGCAGATAAAGCCAGTGTGAATGTTCATCTAACGTTCGAAACGCAATTAAATTAATCAAGTTTAGGCTCAGTGCTCCACTGAGCCATTTTGGATACACCATGAAAAACAGCTCTATTCTTATCGCTTCCGCTCTTTCGGGCGGCTTACTGTCCTTTCAAGCTGCGGCGCACTTTCCATTAATGAGCTGCCATTTAGAACAAGACAAAGTCATCTGTGAAGCAGGTTACTCCGATGGTTCTACCGCAGTGGACTATGACGTTGAAATGTACGATTACGATGACAACTTGATTGCCAAAGTAACCACTGACAAGCGCTCTATCGCTGAGTTCACTCATCCTCAAATGGATTTTTATCTTGTTTTCGACGCAGGGCATGAAAACCCAGTAGAAGTTGATGTGGTTGAGTTGAAAGAGAAATGATCACTCAGAAAATTCGACCGGATAATGGCAGTCGTGAAGGTAAATGGGTGGCATTAACCATCGCCGGCATTCTTGCTGTGTCTGCCGCCTTATTGCCCTATCATCAGACCGAAGCTGAGCACGCAAAAGCACTCGAGCATCAAGTATTGATGACTGACCTGGGGCAAGAAGAATTGGCAATGGTTGCAGAGCTTAAACTTGCCCATGAGGAAATTCGTGATCTCCACATTGATGAGGGTAAGTGGCCTGAAGTCAGTGAACTTGAAACGTTTTGGCTCGCTCCATTTGTTAAAGACCAAAGTTGGCAGCGCAAAGGTTCTCATCAATGGCAGATGTTGGATGCAGGACTTTATCTTGGCTTGAGACAGGACGATGAAGGTTCAGCTTCGATGCTACTTGATAGCCGTCACGAGCATGCTGATATCTGGTTTTCTACGGCTGTTTCTATCGATATCGAGGACTTAACTCAGCAAAGTCAACGAAAGCTAAGTGGTTGGCAACAAATCGTGTTAACGCCTTCTTCTCCTGCAAGCCCTCATAAGCATTAAGCAATAACCAACATGATAACAACTATGAAGACACGCTCTCTCTTACGTCGAATTCTAACGGCTAGTGCTTTACTGGTCGCTTCCGCTTCAAGTTTTGCCGAAACGCTCAACATTGGTATCACTTTGCAACCTTACTACAGCTATGTAAAAGCGGTGGTCGGTGATAAAGCCGAGATCATTCCTTTGGTCGATGCAGGGTTCAATCCTCATAACTATTTGCCCCAACCCAATGATCTTAAAAGACTGAATCAGATGGATGTGATTGTCGTCAATGGTATTGGGCATGATGATTTTGCTCTGAAAGTTATTCAAGCTGCGCAGCGCGACGATCTGGTGGTGATTGAGGCAAATAAGGAAGTTCCACTATTGCCTGCTATGGGGCAATCCGTTGGTAAAGGCGCAGTGAATCCACATACCTTTGTTGGACTATCCACCACGATTCAAAAGGTTTACACCATTGCCAGTGAGTTGAGCGAACTTGACCCAGAAAACGCAGCTTTTTATCGAAAAAATGCGCGAAAGTACGCAAAAACGTTTCGCCTTTTAAAGCGTGATGCGATGTTGTCTCTAGGGCAGCTAGATACAGCAGGTATGAAGGTCGCAACAACGCACAATGCTTATGGATATATTCTGCAAGAGTTTGGCGTCGATGTAGCCGCGGTAATCGAACCTGCTCATGGCGTAGAGCCAAGCGCTAGTCAGCTACAGGAAACCATCGAGAAGATCCGCCAATCTGGTATTGATGTTCTATTTTACGAGCTAAATATGCCAAATCGTTTTGTTGATACCATCGAAGAGGCGACGGGCGTGAAGCTATATCGCTTTTCTCACATGACGCACGGCGAATACGAAGCCGACAAAGTCGAGGTGGAGATGCGCGACAACGTAGCAACCTTAATAGAGGCGATGAAGTTTGTTGCAAGCAAGCATGAGCAGGAGAAAGCCTAATGCGAGGTCCTTCGATTTCTCTTGATAAAGTCTGCTTGCAGTACGGGGACAACCTTATTCTGCAAGACATTCAGACTTGCTTTGAAGCGGGTCAATGCCATGTGATTATGGGACCAAACGGCGGTGGCAAAACATCATTATTACGTTCGGTTTTAGGACTTACGCCATTTTCGGGTGACATCTCGGTGCATTGGGTGGAGGCTGAGCAAGCCGGAAAAATTGGTTACGTACCACAAAAAGCCATGTTTGAAGCCAGCTTACCTTTGACGGTCATGGATTTTGTACTGCTTAACCAAACGCGTGTGCCTCTGTTTTGGCGCAGTAAAACCAAGCAAGCTCAACAGGCGTTAGCTCAATTAGAGCGTGTTGGTATGGCAACAAGAAGTGATCGTCGTATGGGACAACTATCTGGCGGTGAGCAACAGCGTGTTCTCTTCGCCCAAGCTCTACTCGATAATCCAAGCTTACTTGTTCTAGATGAACCGACAACGGGTATGGATGAGCAAGGGGTACGTTATCTAGAAGGTTTGATTCATGAAGTGGTAGCAGAAGGTAAAACCGTTCTTGCTGTCCATCATGACGTAACAGCGGTGCGCCGTTTGGATGCGCAGGTGCATGTTGTCAATCGTCAAATCGTCGCTTCGGGGCATCACTCTGAAGTATTGAGTCCTGAGCGTATTGAGTCTTTGTTTAAGCACTACACGGCAAAAGTGGAGGCGGCGTAATGGATTGGTTAAGACAATTTGCCCTCAACGGAGTAGAAGCCGGGTGGCTCAGTGACAGCTTCGCTTATGCGTTTATGGTTAACGCAATTGTTGCAGCGCTAATTCTTGGTCCGTTACTGGGCGGTTTGGGCACCTTGGTCATCGCGAAGCGTTTGGCGTTCTTTTCTGAAGCCGTTGGTCACGCAGCGCTGACTGGTATAGCGATCGGTGTGCTACTTGGTGAACCACCGGAAAATCCATTTATCGGGTTATTCAGCTTCTGCATGATTTTCGCGCTATTGCTGCATTTCGTGCGAAATCGAACCAACGTTCCCTACGATACACTCGTGGGTGTGTTCCTCGCTCTTGCTTTGGCAGTCGGTGCTGCCCTGCTGATGTATGTGGCACGAAAGATCAATATTCATATGTTAGAGAACGTTTTGTTTGGCTCGATCCTGACGGTGACAGACAGAGACATAACGATTCTTGCGGTGAGCTGTTTGATCATTCTATTGTTACTGATTCCGACCTTTAACCGAATCTTACTGACTTGCATTAGCCCTGACATCGCGCGTGTTCGTGGATTCAACACCAGCTTTTATGACTACCTGTTCGTCATGATGATTACGCTCGTGACAATCGCAGCAGTGAAGATTATCGGTGCGGTTTTGGTTGGAGCGTTACTGCTTATTCCGGGGGCAACGGCACGCTTGCTCACTAAGCGAATGGGCAGTTTTGTTTTGCTTTCATCCTTATTGGCTACCGTTGCCTGCTTGGTTGGAACCGTTTTGCCAATGGAACTTGAATTGCCGGTACCGTCTGGCGCCTCAATTATTATTGTCTCTGCTGCGTTTTTCCTAACGGCAACGATCTACCGCATTGTGCGAAAAGCTTAAATCTGGATAACCAATTATGAAGATGAAAAAACAAATCATAACAATGGGCTTGGTTTTGACGAGTACATTTGCACCGTTCTCTTATGGCAAAGATATTATTACCAGCACGCCTGTGACTTACATGTTGTCTGAGCAACTGATGCAAGGCACAGGCATTGAAACCAGTTACTTGCCACCTAAGCGATATGGTGTTGAACGTTTGGTGAACTGGTTTGCAAGTAAAGGTCAACAACAAGCCATTAAAGCCGGGCAGGAGGCGACCGTTGCGATTACGTTGGGTGCTATTTGGCATCAAGACCCAACTTTTGTTTATGCTCGTCAGGGGAACATTCGCTTGATTGAGATTGACGCGTCTCAGGCGATATCTCCAAGAGCACCGGGCGTTGCGGCACTTACGTTAGACAATGGTGATACATCTAAGTATGCGTGGATGAATCCTACTAACTTAATTCGAATGGCTGCGATCGTGGGTGAGGATCTACAAAAGGTTTATCCTCAATATCAAGCTCAAATAGAAAAGAACCAGCAAGCGTTGATGTTAGAAGTACGTGAGCTGATTAATCAACAACAGGACGTTATCTTTGCGAAAGAGATTGATTCAGTGGTCTTGCTAGGGGAATCATTAGAGGATTTTGCGTCTGGAAACCAACTGTTCGTTGTTGATCGTCAATTCAAGCCTGAACTGGAATGGTCAGAAGCAGAGAAACTGTCTTTAAAAGCTCAGTTTGAAGAAGATAAAACTCTGTGGCTAATTACAGATAAAAGACCCTCAAAACAGCTACAATCGATTATTTCACCAGATCGCATACTGCAAATTGACGCCATTGATCGTTGGGGGAGTAAAGGAATAAAAACTGAGAAACCACTCGCGCGCTGGCAGTTGTAACACGAAAAACACCACAAAAATTATGAAGGGGACTGAAAAGTTCCCTTTTTTTATGTGGGTTTGATCAAATTTTGAGCGATTAATTGGATTGGTTGCATATAATTTATTTGTTTCATTTATGTTTCATTACTACGTTGTATGTGTTCGTTGTGTTGAAAATTTTTGTCTTGCTGTCGTAACGAACCGGTATAAACAACTATATGGATGTTAAAAATGAAAATGAAAACTCTAGCCGTTGCAGTGGCGGCACTAGCATGTGGTTCTCAGGCTTTCGCAGCTGAAGTTTACAATAGCGAAGGCACATCTCTTTCTATCGGCGGCCACGTTTCAGTGGGCGTTGGTGAGTACTTTGAGGAAGATGTTCGCATTCATGACGTATCTCCTCGTATCAATGTGGGCGGCAAACAAGACATTGGTAATGGTGTGACAGTTGATGCCAAAGGTGAATGGTCTATCAAATTACTGGACGGGGGCGCGAGCTCGTTCAACACACGTTTGGGCTACATTGGTGCAACGCATGAACAGTTTGGTCGCGTGGTAGCGGGTACACAATGGTCACCATATTACGATGTAGCTGGTGTTGCGGATTTACCAATCGCGTTTGCCAACGACTTCTTGTATGCAGACCAATATAATTTAGGTTCCGCTCGTGCTGAGCGAATGCTGAGCTACCGTAAAGGTTTTGAGTTCGGTGAAGGCTTTGGATTTAACCTCGGTCTTGGCTGGCAAGGCGAACATGACGAATACGATGCTCGTGGTCAGATTGCAGTTAGCACAAGCCTTGCCGGATTTGGTCTTGGTTACGTATACAGTGGCGGTGACCGTGACATCGGTTCTAAATCAGAATCAGCGACATCTCATGTCTTCTCTGCTAACTACGGTAAGTACGGTTCAGGTCTGTATGCGGCAATCGTATATGGTATGAATGATTATTTCTTTGATTACAAATTCCCAGGCGCAGCAACTTCTGTTCTTTATCAAGAAACGGTACAACTTGAAGGTCTATTAGCCTACGGGGTGAATGATTGGACGTTCAGTGTGAACTACGAAGCGGTAGAAAATGATAAAGACAGCAAAACTCTATACAGTGAAGCAGCGTTGCAAGCTGAGTACGCAGTTACGCCTTCATTCTATACCTTTGCTGCTTATGAATTTGACCTCGGAAATGACTACAACGTGGAAGAGAACGACTACTGGACAATCGGTGCTCGTTACTATTTCTAATCAATAGGACAGTTTCTACTGCCTAAACACATTTATTGTGTTGACGCCTATTCGCTGTGAATAGGCGTTTTTCTTCAAATAGACTGAGAGTCAACAAAAATGCCCGCACAATGCGGGCATTTTTTAGTGGATAACCCCTGTTATAAAAATGGGTGTAACACTTTTTAGGACGCCAAGTTTACTTTGTCTCTAAAAGATCAAGGAAGAAAGCGTACTCCAGTGCGTCTTCTTTTAATCGCTTGAATCGACCTGACGCACCACCGTGACCAGCTTCCATATCCGTTTTGAATAGCAAGACATTGTCATCGGTCTTCATCTCGCGGAGTTTTGCTACCCACTTCATCGGTTCAAAGTATTGAACTTGTGAGTCATGCAAACCCGTTGTCACTAGCATGTTCGGGTAATTCTGAGCCTTCACGTTGTCGTACGGCGAGTAGCTCAGCATGTAGTCGTAGTACGTTTTATCATTCGGATTACCCCATTCATCGTATTCGTTGGTCGTTAGAGGAATCGATTCATCTAACATGGTCGTTACGACATCAACAAAGGGAACGTGCGCGCCAATACCACGGTAGAGATCCGGTGCTTGGTTAATGATCGCGCCCATTAATAGACCACCGGCAGAGCCACCAACCGCAAACACTTTGTCTTTTGCACCGTAGCCTTCTTCAACAAGCCCTTTTGTTACGTCAATAAAGTCATTAAAGGTATTTTGCTTAGTGAGCTTTTTGCCATCTTCATACCAAGGGCGTCCAAGCATTTCTGAGCCGCGAATGTGAGCGATAGCGTACACGAATCCGCGGTCAAGTAAGCTGAGGCGGGTTGAACGGAACGTTGGTTCAATTGTTGATCCGTAAGAGCCGTAGCCGTACTGGTAGATTGGATTGGTCCCGTCTTTCTTAAACAGGTCCTTGCGATAAACCAATGATACTGGCACTTGCTTTCCGTCACGAGCGGTTACCATGATGCGTTCTGATTGATAGTTATCCGCATCGAAATCACCTAGCACCGGTGTTTGCTTCATTATTTCAGATTCACCCGTATTCAGGTCGAAATCATAGTAAGTACCAGGTGTGGTTAGGCTGCTGTAGTAGATACGAACTTTAGAATTATCGAGTTCATAGTTGCCTGTTAGATAAGCAGCAAACGCGCTGTCGTTAAATTCAAGTGGGAACTCTTTGCCCGTTGATAGCTGGCGGATTTTAACTGTTGATAGACCATTCGCACGTTGCTCGTACACAAGGTGGTCATCAAATAAGTCGAAATCGACAAGTTGAGTATTGTCGTCTGCTGGGACGACATCGACCCATTTAGAACGATCATGCATCTCTTCTGCTTTGACTTTCATTAAACGGAAGTTTACTGCTTGATAGTTTGTGTAGATGTAGTACCAATCACCTAATTTAGCGATGCTGTACTCAATGCCTGTTTCTCGTGGGTAGAAAGCTTCAGCTTTTGCGTTTGGATTGTTGGCGTCAATGACTGATACACCACTCGTTTCGGTGCTTGAGTGCCAAATGTACACTTGCTCGTCATCTTTACTTTTACTCAAGTATGTGTAGTAAGCACTGTCGGTTTCTTCGTAAATCAGTTCATCACTCTTTTGCGGAGTGCCTAGTACGTGGCGGTATACTTGATAACCAAGCAGTGTTTGTGGATCTTTCTTGATGTAATAGAAAGCCTTGTTGTCGTTTTGCCATGCGATAGCACTCGACGCACCTTCAATTTCATCCTGTAGATATTCGCCGGTATTAAGATCTTTGATTTTGATGGTATAAACACGACGGCTTAACGTATCTTCACCGTAAGCCAGCAAGTTCTCATTTGGGCTCACATATAAGCCTCCAGTGCTAAAAAACTCGTGCTCTTTCGCCAGTTCATTTACATCTAGGATGACTTGCTTGTCTTTGCCTGCAAAGTCTTTCGCACGCATGTGCACTTCGTATTCGTTATCGCCTGTTACTTCATTTGAATAGAAGTAGTTACCTCGACGTACTGGTACTGAGTTATCGTCTTTCGCAATACGACCTTTGATCTCTTCGAATAATTGCTCTTGTAGTGCTTCAGTATGTTTTAGAACGGTTTCTGCATACTGATTTTCTTGCTCAAGATGTTGCAAAATCTCTGGGTCTTGGCGCTCATCATCGCGCATCCAATAGTAGTTATCGATTCGGGTGTCACCATGAATCGTCATTGCATGTGGCACTTTTTTAGCAACAGGTGCTTGAGTTTGTTGAGCAACGAGTTGAGATTGAGAGTAATGGTTCATGGTTGGTATTCCTTGATTGCTGCATCCGGCGACAAGCGCGACCGATACGGCCAACGTAGTTAAAGTGAAACGCATCTGTGTGTCCTTATTGTGTACCTTACTCTTGTTGTATCGCCATTCTTTTATTTAAGAGTTAAAGCACAGGTTTCTTCCAATGAATGTTGAATGGCAAATCTATAAATGTGTGTAAGCAACTGTTCTTTTTAGCAAAGATTTACAGGGATGTTAAATGTAAATGCTGGTGGATGAGAACTGGAGGGCAAGATGCGTGCAACAAAAAAGGGACACACTTTTCAGCATGTCCCTTTTGAGTGATGAGAGGCAGGTTTTAAATTGCCAATGGCATTTCGTTTGAATGGTCGTGCTTGCGATTAACCCAACGTAGACCAAGCATGGCGATGATCGACATTGCCATCATCAGGCAGCCAAGTGGCATTTGGTCTTGCGCTGGGAAGAAGGAAGCCAATAGCGTTGCGATGCCTGCGCCTAGGTTTTGCATACCACCCAAAATGGCACCGCCAGTACCTGCGTGGTATGGGAACGGTGAAAGTGCGCCGGTAGTTGCCGCTGGGAACAAAATGCCTGCACCCAAGAAGTAAATGGTTGCACCGCCAATCAGAGTCAACGCCGTTGTTAGACCAAACAGACCCGGAATCAATACCACTGCTGAGCCAATTAAGATAGCCACTAGACCAACATTCAAAGCACGGCGCTCAGAACGGCGTTGTGCAATATAGCTCGATAGACCAGCACCGACTAAGTAACCCGGTATCGGCAAGACAAATAGCAAGCTGACCGTGGTTGCTGGCAAGCCAAGTACACCACCTAACAACACACCTGCTGCTGCTTCAAATACTGCAACGCCTGCAAACGTGGCAACCAATACCAATAAGAAGCCTTGGAAGCGTTTGTCTGATAGTACGAACTTGTAGCTCTTCGCAACAGATTCATGTTTGCGGCGCTCTTTAGGCAAGGTTTCCATCATGCTTGTCATCATGGTGATCACAACGGCAATACCGAATAACGCAAGGAATAGGTAGCTAGATCGCCAGCCGAATGCTTCGGTTAGATAACCGCCCAATACTGGTGCGATCAATGGCGAAAAAATCACACACATACTGATCAAGCTGTTTGCGCGGTGCAGTTCAGCGCCCTCAAAGCAGTCACGAGTCAGTGTACGAGACATAGCTCCGCCACAGCCAATACCCAAACCTTGGATGAAGCTGCCTGCTAGAAACCATTCGTACTCATGAGCAAACAGCGCTACCAAAGTACCAAGAATGTAGATGATCAAACCCGCAATGATGATTGGCTTACGACCAAGGCGATCGGACAGCGTTCCGTATACAAACTGCGATAGACCGTAAGGGATCAAGTAACACGCCATCACAGCTTGAAGTGAAGACGCTGATACCAAGAACTCACCCGCCATATGACCGATAGAAGGCACGTACATCGTTTGAGTCATTTGACCTACGGCAGTCAGAATTGCGATTAAAAAGGTAAGTTTCGCTAATGGAAACGAGGCGGACATTTGCGTATCTCTCCAGAAATTTAAGACGTAAAAAGCCTTAGCGCTCCATATAGGAGAGCCAAATAAACAAAGTAATTAGGGAATCTAGGCGCGAGATATTAGAGCTTGAGTGCAGACTTAGCAATCAAAAAGTGTGAAGTTGAGCAAGATAAAAATCTATGATTTGGATTAGAAAATCTAATCTATTTTTGTTGAGTGATGAAAACGAAAAAGGGAGCCGAAGCTCCCCTTGAAATACTGCGCTCATTTAGAACAACTTTCGTTATTCGCGACCTGAAGCGTAGGCGTAAAGCAACTCAAGTGCGATAGTCGCGCCAGCCAAGGCCGTTACATCGCTGTGGTCGTAAGGAGGTGAGACTTCCACCACGTCCATACCTACGATGTTCATGCCAGCGAAACCACGGATGATCTTCAGAATTTTATCTGAGTTCAGGCCGCCACAAACTGGTGTACCTGTACCCGGTGCAAACGCCGGATCCAGACAGTCGATGTCAAAAGTGACATATACAGGCTTATCCGCAACCGTGCGACGAATCTCTGCCAGTATCTCTTCTACCGACATGTCGTTTGCTTGCATCGCGTTGATGACATTGAAGCCATGATCTTGTTGGTCATATTCAGTACGAATACCAATTTGAACTGAGTTCTTCGCAGAAATCAGACCTTCTTTTGGCGCATGGTAGAACATAGTTCCGTGGTCGTAAGAACTGCCATTTGCGTAAGTGTCAGTGTGCGCATCGAAGTGAATCAATGCCATTTGACCATGGTGTTTTGCGTAAGCACGTAGGATCGGTAGCGTGATGAAGTGGTCACCACCCAAGCCTAGCATTGTCTTACCGCTCTTTAGAATCTCACTTGTTGCCGCTTCTAGACGGTAAGTGAAATCTTCCGCGTCACCACAATCGAATACAAGGTCACCTGCGTCGATCACTTTCAATTTATCAAATACGTTGAAGTCCCAAGGGAACTTCTTGCCTTCCCAAGCAAGGTTTACTGACGCACGACGGATCGCATCTGGTCCCATACGCGCACCAGGACGACCAGAAGTCGCCATGTCCAGAGGAACCCCTAGCACCACAACGTCTGCGTCTGCCGATACTGGATTTTTGATGTACGGTCGACGTAGAAACGACATAGAGTTGGAGTAAAGCGAATAATCGGTTTTCGTAAACAAATCATTCATATCAGAAGTCCTCTAAATAGGTGTAGCCTGCCAAACCTTGTTCCAGTTCAGCTAGGATTTGTTCTTGTTCACTGGTTTCAACTCGTTCTGAAACCAATTGTTTGTAATTGTCACGAATCGCATCTACGTCGATGTGAACGTAGCGCATCATGTCTTCTACGCTATCACCTTCGTTGATGTAGCTGATCTCGAATTGACCGTCTTCATCAACATTGACTACTGCACTGTGGGTATCACCAAATAGGTTGTGCATGTCACCAAGGATCTCTTGGTATGCGCCTACTAGGAAGAAGCCCATTAGGTACGGTTTGTCGTTGCTCCATGCTGGTACTGGTAGCGTGCTCTCAATGCCTTGACCATCAACATAGTGATCAATCGCGCCATCGGAGTCACAAGTGATGTCCAACATCACCGCACGACGCTCTTCCACATCACCAAGACCAGAAAGCGGTAAAACAGGGAATACCTGATCAATACCCCATGCGTCTGGTAGGGATTGGAAAAGAGAGAAGTTCACGAAGAACTTGTCCGCAAGACGTTCGCTCAACTCATCCAAAATAGGACGGTGGAAACGGTTCTTGGTACTCATTTGACGACTTAGCTCGAAGTAAATACGCAGAGACAGTTGTTCTGCCCACGCACGTTGCTCAAGGTTCAGTACGCCAGTAGCGAATTGCGAGTGAACCTCGGCCAAATCGCTTTGGGTATCATTGTAAATTTCAATTAATGCACGTGCATCGGTACCATCCTGCAGGTTTTCCCAACTACGCCACATGTTTTGTAGCAAGATTGGTGCATCTTCTGCAGGTTCGAATACTTCTTCCGGCTGGTATGTTTCAGTACCAATGACGTTAGAAATCAACACAGCGTGATGAGCGGTTAGAGAACGACCCGATTCAGAGATGATCACTGGCATCGGTTGGTCGTAGTGCTGACAGACATCACCGACCGTATTCACGATGTTACGCGCATATTCTGCAAGACCGTAGTTCATCGAGTTCGAAGATTGGCTGCGTGTGCCGTCGTAGTCTACTGCTAAACCGCCGCCAACATCGAAGTAATCAATGTTTGCACCCATGGCACGTAATTCACAGTAGAAACGTGCGGATTCATTCACACCATTGCGTACGTCACGGATGTTTGCCATCTGTGAGCCAAGGTGAAAGTGAACCAATTGCATGGTATCCAGCTTGTCTTCGTGTTTTAGACGATCAATCACGCTCAATACTTGTGATGCCGATAGACCAAACTTCGATTTCTCACCGCCGCTTGCTTGCCACTTACCTGCACCTTGAGATGCAAGGCGGATACGCAAGCCAAGACGTGGAGTTACACCCAAGCTTTTCGCTTCTTCAAGTACTAGATCAAGCTCAGATAGCTTCTCTAGTACGATAAATACTTTGTGACCTAGCTTTTCACCGATCAGTGCTAGACGCACATATTCACGGTCTTTGTAGCCATTACACACGATCACGGAGCTGCCTTGTTGAGCCAATGCCAGTACCGCCAATAGTTCTGGCTTGCTGCCTGCCTCTAGACCCAGCTGTTTATTTTCTAGCTGCGCTTGGCTCGCTAAGATTTCATCAACCACTTCACGCTGTTGGTTTACTTTAATTGGGTATACCAACAGGTATTTGTTTGGATATTGGTATTCTTCAATTGCTTGGTTGAAAGCTTGGCAAATGCCATGCACGCGTTGGTGCACGATTTGCGGGAAGCGCACTAGCACAGGCAGGTTCAACTGCTTAGCTTCTAGCTCTTTTACAATCGCACTGAAAGGGATTTGGTGTGCACGGTCACTACGAGGAGATACGTAAACCTCGCCTTGGTCATCAATTCCGTAGAAGCCTTGGCTCCAGTAGTGAACGTTGTAGTCCGCGCGGATGCGGTCTAATTTAGTTGCTTTTTCCAACTCGATTCTCACAAAAATGTATTTAAACCCTCGCTGAAATAGGAGGAGGAAATACAAAAAAGCAAATCATGAGGCGCTAACCTCATACCCTGACACGAACTCCGTGTGCGCGCATTAACGGATAAAACCCAATCAGAGTCTAATGATTAAAATTTGTTCTTTCGATTAACAACTGTTGTCGAGTCGCGGTGTAAACATTTATTTAACAGAGTGTCTATTCTGCTGTTATAGTTGGTCTGACCAGTAAGGATTTGGTCGCAGAAAAACAAGAATAAAGACCCAACAAAACAAGGATATGTTTTGCAGCTGCATAGAATTCAGGGATACATCCAAACCATGTATCTCGCCGAGTATCCAGATAAGTTAATGTTGCTTGATGGCGCCAGTCGAGCCGATATTCCACACCTCAAAGATTTTATTGAGCATCAGCTTAATCGTTCGTTCACCGACTTAAAAATGGTGGTGGTCACGCATATGCATCCTGACCATGCGGGGGCTGCGCACAAGTTGCGAGATCTTACGGGGTGCCAGATCTTAGCTGCGAAACGAGATACTCATTGGTATGGCGGCTTTGATGGTTGGTTGATGCATTTGACCGATTTGATTTTGGCGCGTTGGATGGCGAATCGAATGCGTAAACCAAAGCGGAATCTATGGTATTCGCGAAAACTAAGACCAGATATTGAGCTGGTGGATGGTGACGCCGTGCCTGGATTTTCTGATTGGCAAGTATTGGAAACCCCCGGACATACTGATAGAGACTTATCGGTTTTTCATGCTGAGCAGAATGTGCTTTATGTCGCGGATTTAATGGTGCAGGTAAAAAGTCATTTGATTGCGCCGTTTCCTATCTTTCATCCCAACCAATATCGTCGGTCGTTAAAGCGAGTTTTTGAGATGAACCCGAGTTGTTTATTGGCCGCACATGGTGGTGAAGTTGAGTTTGATGAAGATGCTTATCAACACATCATCAACACCGCGCCGGTTAGACCCATTACGCATTGGCGAGTGACGAAGATAAAACTTAAAGGGTTAATGCGCTCTGTACTGAGAAGTAAGAATATGAAAGAGGAGAATGGCGAAAAGGACAGAAGAGCCAGATGAGCGACCACGGAGTTCGCTCATCTGAAGCTACGGGGATTATGGAGCCAATAAGTGAGATTGGCTCGGGTCTACCAGAACTTTGTCTGCCATACCCTGACGACCTAGCAACATCATGTAGGTCATCTTTTCACGGTTAGTCAGCGTGATGTCGATAGGCCACTCTTGGTCGCCCATGCGTAGCATCGTTGTGATCACGCAGCGGTGTTCGAACGTTCCGTTTGATGATTTCACCTTGCGGTTCGCCTTCAGTGGAGCTTTACAGCGAACCACTTGTTCTAAGTGGTAAACATCTGGGTGTAGATCGAATTCTACGTATGACTGACCGTCTTGCTCAGTGCACTCTAGATTATCTACGTGCAGAGAAGAAGTCTGTGCGCCTGTATCAATACGCGCTTCAAGGTGAGTAATCCCTAACTCAGGTAAGCAAATTGCTTCGGCGTTCCCAATGATCATTTTCTGATTCATAGTGTCATCCTAGCGATGAGTGATAAAGAGAGCCTAGTCTATAGGCTCCCACTCAAACAATTATCAGCCTTTACCGCGAGTACGGTTAGCGTTTGGTTTTGCGTTCTTCTCGATGAAGTCGAAGATCATACCTGCAACGTCTTTATCTGTTGCAGTTTCGATACCTTCAAGACCTGGAGAAGAGTTCACTTCCATCACAACAGGACCGTTTTTCGATTGAAGAATATCAACACCACATAGGTTTAGACCCATGACTTTCGCTGCGTTGATTGCGGTTGCACGCTCTTCTTTGGTTAGTTTCACTAGCTGAGCAGAACCTCCGCGGTGAAGGTTAGAGCGGAACTCACCTTCTTTTGCTTGACGTTTCATTGCTGCGATAACCTTGTTACCTACAACGAAGCAGCGGATATCCGCACCATTTGCTTCTTCAATGAACTCTTGCACCATGATGTTCGCTTTTAGACCCATGAATGCTTCGATAACGCTTTCTGCCGCTTTCGTTGTTTCAGCAAGTACAACACCGATACCTTGAGTGCCTTCAAGTAGCTTGATGACCAATGGTGCGCCACCAACGTTTTTGATCACGTCTTGAATGTTATCAGGGTGGTGAGCAAAACCAGTACGAGGCAGACCAATACCTTTGCGTGATAGCAACTGCATAGAGCGTAGCTTGTCACGAGAGCGGCTGATTGCTACTGACTCGTTCACACAGAATGTGCCCATCATTTCAAACTGACGTACAACCGCAGTTCCGTAGAAAGTGATAGATGCACCAATGCGAGGAATAACCGCGTCATACTTTGGCAATTCTTCACCCATGTAACGAATCTTAGGGTTGTTACTCGTAATATCCATATAACAGTGCAGAGTATCGATCACATCAACTTGATGTCCGCGCTCTTCACCCGCCTGCTTTAGGCGCATGGTTGAATATAGATTCTCATTACGAGAAAGAATAGCAATACGCATGGCAATTCCTTAGTAAGTCAGTACCAAATTAAAAATACAAATATAGAGTATAGTGAGTGGGTTTAATTGATGTGACAGAATCCACTCGCTTCAACGATTTAGAATTGTGGTTGGACAACCACGTCGTCAGAGGTGCGCACCTTAGGGCGTTTTCTCATGAGATGAAAACGAAAAAATATCGTCGATACGACAAAAATAATTTATCGAACTCTCGCGCCTTGCTGTGTGCGACTGTCAAGGACGAGAAAAAGAAAATTGAGTCAAAAATTCATCATTTTTCGATGTGAGAAAACTAAAAAAAGCGGCTATTTGACCGCTTTACTTTAGTTGTTTTTATAGTGACTTAAGAAGAGTTCAGCCGTTTGGGTGGCTAGCGCTCTGGACTCTTCCTCTGTTAAAGAAGCACGCATCCCCATTAACTGTGGCCAGAATGCACTGCCTTTAAGTAAGTTATGTAGCTGAATGCTTGCCACGTCCACATCATCAACCTTCAATGTGTTTTTTTCTGATTGCTGAGTGAGCCAACGGTACAAGGCCGTTTCTTGCTTTGACATGTGTTCTGCTTGTTCTTTGAGATCTTCCGGCTTAAACAAGAAGTGTCCGAAAGCCACTTTCGCCAGTTCAATATAATCAGGTGCGGTTACAACGATAATTTCGCTGTACAACAATTCGACCAGTTGATCTTTTAGCGGGAGTGTTGGTAAACGTTCAATGTCGCTATCCATCATTGATGAGCGCCAAAGCTCCGTCAGCAACTCGGTCACGATCGCCTCTTTAGAAGGGAAGTGATTATAGACGGTTCGCTTTGATACTTGAGCGATTGAAGACAGCTTATCCATGCTGGTGTTTTGCACCCCAAATTCTTGAAACGCTTGTTTCGCCGCGCAGAGAATCGCTTCTCTTTTGGTCTCGCTACGACTTTTTCTTTTTACATTCATAAACTTGTTAAGTTAGGAAGATCATTTCTGGATCTATTTTACACTAAGTAGTTTACTTTTGATAATTTGAATGTAAACTGCACCGTGTAGTTTACTTTTGTTCGGGTTTACTTTTTATGAAAAAAACTTTGCTAGCCACAGTAGGAGCGTTCGCGATGGGTACATCAATGATTTCTTGTTCTAATGTTGATACTGAAAAAGCGCCAACATACCCGGACAAATTTGCAAACACCGAGTTGGAATACAAAAGCAGTTTGGGCGATATGTTCGGTATCATGAAAGCTTATTTCACAACTGAGCGGGCGAATCCAACCCCAACAATTGAAATTCCAGTGCATGCGATGACTGCGACACAACTACTAGAAGAACAAGATGACGTCATATACCGCCTTGGTCATTCGAGCGTGTTGATGAAGCTTGATGGTAAGTTGGTGATGACCGATCCTGTCTTTAGTGACCGAGCATCTCCTGTCCAATGGGCAGGACCAAAGCGTTTCCACCAAACACCAATCACTTTGCAAGATTTGCCAAGTATCGATGTCGTGGTGATCAGCCATGACCATTACGACCATCTAGATAAAGCCTCGATTAAAGAGCTTGGTGACAAGGTTGGAACTTTCTTGGTGCCTTTGAAAGTGGGGCAATTACTGGTGAACTGGGGCGTGCCTAAGGAAAGAGTGGTCGAGCTAGATTGGTGGGAGTCACATTCTGTCGACGGTATTGAATATACACTGACTCCGACTCAGCACTTCTCTGGTCGAGGTTTGACAGACCGCGATACGACGCTGTGGGGCAGTTGGGTTATCAACGCACAGCAAAATAAAGTGTTCTTTAGCGGTGATTCAGGTTACTTCAATGGCTTTAAAGAGATTGGTGAAAGGTACGGTCCATTCGATTTCACAATGATTGAAACGGGCGCATACAATGACCTTTGGTCAGATATTCACATGTTCCCGGAGCAGAGTGTCCAGGCACACATTGATGTGCAAGGTAAAGTGATGATGCCAATTCATAACAGTACATTTGATTTGTCAATGCACGATTGGAATGAACCAATGCAACGTGCGTTAGACATCAGTGAAGAACGTGGTGTGACTTTAGTTAGCCCTGAGATTGGGCAACGTTTGGCGCTTGCTGAGCCTCAGCCAGTTAAGGCGTGGTGGCAATAATTGCCGAGCTAAACAGCCAAACAGTTGAATAGTTAAGCCACTTATTAGTAGTTACTTGGTAGTAGTTACGTGGTCAGGGATAAGGATAAAGCTATGATGAAAGCAAAGTGGTCGTTGCTACTTACATTAAGTATTCTGCCTACCTTTGCATTAGCAGAGGTAGAGGAAGATATCTCGACGTTGATAAAACGAGTTGAGCAATCCTCTTGCACCTTTATCCGTAACGGCAAGGCGTATACCAATCGCGAGGCGGCAGAACACATGCGCAACAAATGGGATTATGCCAAAGATGACGTTGATTCTGTGGATGTGTTTATAAAAGAGGTGGCGTCAAAGAGTTGGTTATCTGGCAAGCCATATTGGGTGGATTGCCAAGATAAGCGTATTACTAGTGAAGAATGGCTGACATCATTGATGAACAGCAGTACCGATCACATTCAATAAGACCTGCTTGATGGTTTGGTAGCGCAGTGGCAATGTGCGGCTGCGTTTTCTAACCAAAAATAAATCTTCATATACCGGTTGCTTTAATTCGGCGACATATAACTCTTCTCTTAATGCAAAGCTCTCCACCGCACTGCGCGGTAAAACGGTAAAGCCGAGTCCTTTACTCACTGGCAGTAAGATCTGGCTTAACTGGTTGACGTACCCGGATAACGGCATGTCGCTGACTTTGATTTCTTTTAGTAAGGGTTCGGCACATTGATCGAAAAATAGCGTCATGTAATGTTCAGCATCTGGGTGACCAATCACGCCACAGCTTTTCAGTAACTCCGGTGTGAGCGTTTTTCCTCGGTAGGATTTAGGTAAGATCAAACATAAAGTCTCTCGACCAATTTGTTCGCTTTGGAACACGCTTTTATTTGGTGAGTAGGTTACGATGCCCATATCAATTCGACCCTCAGCAACGCCATTAAGAATAGATTGGTTGGGCGCAGCTTCTAGGTGAATCGATAAGCCTTTATGTTGTTTCTGTTTTTCAAGGAGCGGATCAAACAGCATCAAGGCAAGCGCACCAGAGCATGCGAGTTTGCAGTATCCAGCATGTGGATCATCAAAGCTCAAATCTTCTAGTAGGCTTTTTTCTTTTTCTTCAAGTTCTAGCGCGTAGGCATACACCATGCGCCCTTGCTCCGTAAGTTCAAAGCTTTTGTTCTCGCGCTTAATCAATGGATGCTGACAAGCTTGCTCCAGCTTTTTAATGTGCTGGCTGACACCGGGTTGAGTCATATAAAGCTTTTCTGCCGTCTGCGTAAAGTGACCGACTTCAACTAGTGTTTTGAATGTGTGTAACCAAACTGGATTCAGCATAGGGCGTCGTTTGCTCGATGTTTATTAAAGAAAGCGTCTATCAGAGAATGAATCTGCTAAAGAAATTGCTGAAATAATAGCATGATGCAAGACCGAACGTAGAGAGGAGCATAAATGACGGGCAAAATAAAACCCCGCCTGGTTTCCCAGACGGGGCTTATTCTTTTTCGCAGCAATCCGGCTACTAATAGGTGCTCCCTGCATCTATCCTTGATTGTGGCTAAGTCCTTTAACCGAGTTCCTTGTTCATCGCCTTCCTAGCGGTGTCCATTCTTGCCTATCATCCTGACGGGCGAACTCTATCCTAGAGCTTAACTACATCCTTGCTGATAACTCATCCTAAGCTACCAAATCTTCATCCTGAAGATACCCAATCCTTTAGGCTTTTTTCCTGTTCCCGCCAACATCCTGTCGACATGTTTAGTATTGTTGTTTTGCTGATTACTCTCAATCAGCTAGGTAAAAAAACTTTGGCAGCGAATATTGCTTAAAAAAGGATAATTAATAATTTTCAATTAGTTAGGTTTATTGGTTGATTTGTTCTTAGTCAAAAATGGTCTTTTTACTTACATTGCTTGTGAGAGATCTCGCACAAGGTGTCGAGCGAATGTACGAATCGGTGTCTTTTTCGTCTTGTTTAAGAGTTTGCTCAAGATCACAACTCGAGTTGTAGCCATAAGATTTAGCGACAGTGTCGGATGAAATTCCCATCTCTTTTACTGCAAATATTGCCCATTCATCACGAGTTTTCTGCATGATCTGACGCAGCTTAGTTTTGAAGTTACTCATAACAGCTCCTTGGTTAGTCTTCTTTTCAACGCAAGGATAAGGAGCGTGACGGAGCTAAGTTGATAGTATACCGCTCAATATCAATACTATTGAGGCGTAGTAAAGAATGTGTCGGTAATACTGATATTATTTGCGCGTATAACAATACTATCTTGTGGAGTGACAAATGGCGCACATCGAAAAAGTACCGCAGAGACCTGGCTTTTCTTGGCGCTATCGTCGTATTGATGAGCCTAAAAAGGAGTATGACTTCCATTTTCATGATGATGTGTACGAGTTGGTCATTCATCGACACTTTTCTGGAACTCTGCACATTGGTCATCACGAGTTGGAAGTGACCCACAATCAAATGTTATTGATTGCGCCGGGTGTTCCTCATTCTATTCATTCCACGTTGGTAGAAAATAACTGTGAAACCCATGTAATTTGGTTTAAGCGTGAGTGGATTGCCAATCTGATGTTTTATTGCACGGAACTGCGCAAACTCGATCCGTTGCTCAAGGCCGCAAATAAAGGAGTAGTGTTCTCTGAGCGAACTGCTCAACAAGTTGTAGAGCTTCTTCAAGAGTTGATGAAAGTACCTGCGATGGAGCAACTAGCTCGCTTTATTCATGTACTTTCGTTACTTGCGCATGATGAAGCAGCCAAAACACTGATGACGCATTCTTATCTCTCGATGAGTGAACATGAGCAACAAGAAAGAGAGCGTGTTGCTAAGGTGAGCGCGTATCTAGAACAACACTTCGCTCGCAAGATAACACTTGCTGATCTCGCTAATGATTTATCGTTGAGTGAAAGTGCGGTGACTCGTCTGTTTAAAAAGCACTTTAAAGAACCCTTTAGCCAACGCTTGATGAAACTGCGTATTAACCATGCCGCCGACTTGCTGCAATCAACTGAGTTGCCCATTGGCATTGTGTTTGAGCGAGTAGGGTATCGCAATCAAGCTTTGTTTAATCGCCATTTTAAAACCTACAAGGGGCTGACTCCGCGAGACTACCGACAACATTACCAGCAGCGAATCCAACCTTAGCTTGATCACATGCGTGGTATCGTTATGCGCAACTGGTATATTAATTGCTAGGCTATTCGAGAATCATTATTAAGATTCAATGACAGATGGAATAGGGAACTTGATTGCCATTAATCTGTCATATTCAGTGGATAGGTTAACCCTTGCCATACGATAAAACACAGTCGAACTGTTCAAAAATTGACTGCAACATGGCGTGTTTTGTCATTATGTTGTGAAATCAATCACGGTTAATTTATTCGTTCCCCGATAGATTGGAGGGGAAAACAACCTTAGACAATAAGCTCATGATGAGCGCTACCTATATAGATGAGGGAGATTGCTATGAAAAAGATGAGAAAAGCACAGTTGCATCGTGTACGTATCCAATACTGGAAAGACACAAAAACTGACGCTAGCAAAAAAGCATAGTTAACCACACTCGTGACACTGAGCTGGCAATGGACGGATAAGCTTCCATAAAATGCCAGCTCTAAAATTATCTAAAACTGCCATTATTTCTCGCTCACCATATTTTCCAGATATCTACGTATCCCCAAATACCAAAATACTCCCAAAGACTAACGGTTCCAAGCCATCAAAGCGGTTCGCGCTTCCGGTTCTCAGTACTTCAGAAATTCACGGCTTCTAAACGCAAAAAAGCCAGTCCGAGGACTAGCTTTCTCATTACTTGCTCAACTCTGTTTATTACAGAGTGACCCTGCAATTACAGGTAGTTTGCGTCAACCAATTCGCCTGCTTTCGCGCTGCTTACTTCTGGGCGAGCTTCTAGCCAAGCGACAACTTGTGCTTTTTGCTCTTCTGTCGCGCTGCCGTAACGCTCAGTTGAACATAGGAAACCTTCAAACAGTTCTAGACCGCCGCCGCCGAAGCACAGATCTAGACCATCAATGTAGTCGATAAACTCATCTACGAATGCATCGTAACGGTCGAAGTCGTTGATGTCTGTTTCACAGCTGATTTCAAAACCTAGGATTGCGAATTCACCTAGGAATAGCTTTTTACGCAGACGACGATTTTTGTTATCGATTTTATCTAGTTTCATGATTATCTCTCGTGGATGATTTGAGTACACCTTATACCCCCAAATCTGGCTTAGCCCAAGCAAAATCGGGAGTACATAGAATAGATGTGTGTTTTATAACATTTTCTAAACACAAAGTTCATAAAGATAGACTAGTTCTGTCACTTTTCTCTTCCAAACTTCCTCTCGCTCAATGACAACGCTCTGAATCCTGCATCTTGAAGTCACTTGGGTATACAAACCTATAATTCAACCTAACACTGGGAAAGCAACACCATGAGTAAGGAAACCTTCGACGCGACGCGTTACAACCAGAGTAATAACAAGCCTTTTGAAGAAGTACTGGAAGCGAGCCTATCTCGACGCAGTATCCTGAAAGGTGGTTTGGGGGTCGGTGCAATGACCGCTTTTGGTGCATTTGGTCTCTCTGGGTGCAACTCCTCTAGCTCGGGCACTTCGGCGGGGAATGGCTCTGGCGTTTCAAGTGCAGTCCTCAATTTTGATTCGATTCCTGGCTCACTGACAGATGCTGTTTCGATTCCGCAAGGTTACGTCGCACAAGTGTTGGTGCCTTGGGGGACGCCTTTAAATGCACAAGGTAATGCTTGGAAAGACGATGGCAGCAACACGAGTGCCGATCAGCTTAATGCGCTTGGTATGCACCATGACGGCATGCATTTCTTCTCACTAAACGACAGTGACACCGATGGATTACTGTGTATTAACCATGAATACATTGATACCTCAGCATTGCACCCAAGTGGTCCTACTGTTGTGGGTGGTGTGCGCACTATCGTCGATGAAGTACGTAAAGAAATTAACGCCCACGGTGTCTCTGTGGTTCGCGTTCAACTTGAAGACAACACGTGGAAACTGGTTGATACCGATCCACTAAACCGCCGTTATACTGGTGCGACAGTGATGGATCTCTCGGGACCAGTGGCAAATACAGACCTGACTGTTACTCGCTTTTCGCAAGATGGTAGCCAAGCACGTGGCACATTAAACAACTGCGGTAATGGTTTTACGCCTTGGGGCACTTACCTTACGTGTGAAGAAAACTGGCCGGGCTATTTCGTTAATGCTGGTGTTCGTACTGAAGAACAAGATCGTATTGGTGTTGATGATGAGCGAACTCGTTATCTTTGGGAAACGTTGGCTGGTAATGCTGAAGAGCGTTTGGATGAGTTTACACGATTTAACGTTGAACCAACCGGAGCAAGCGCATTGGACGATTACCGTAACGAAGCGAATGGTCATGGTTACATTGTTGAAATCGACCCATACACGCAAAACTCGCGTGCGAAGAAGCGTACTGCACTAGGTCGTTTCCGCCATGAAGGCTGTACGTTCGGTAAACTTGAAGAAGGCAAACCTGTGGTGTTTTACTCAGGTCATGATTCTCGCTTCGAGTACTTATACAAATTTGAGTCGGCGGCAGCATGGGACCCAGCAGATGCAAATCCGACAAACCGTTTAGTCACTGGCGATAAGTACATGGATGAAGGCACACTGTATGTGGCACGCTTTAATGAAGACAGTTCTGGTACTTGGTTACCACTGACACTAGACAGCACGACAGTCTCTGGTGGCACATTGGCAGACAACTTTAACTCGTTGGCTGAAATTATTCTTAACACAGCAGGTGCGGCGGATCTTGTCGGTGCGACGCCAATGGACCGCCCTGAGTGGTGTACTGTTGACCCATTCACAGGCTCGGTTTATCTAACGCTGACGAATAACACCAAACGTACGGATGAGACCAACCCTGCGAACCCACGTTTGAACAACAAGTTTGGTCACGTAATTCGTTGGGATGAAGGGGAAGCGGCGACAGACTTTACTTGGGATATCTTCGTGTTTGGAGCTCCTGCTAACGGCGATGCGGACACTAACCGTTCCAGCCTGACAGAACTGAATCAATTTGCGAGCCCAGATGGATTGGCGTTTGATCCTCGTGGCATCCTGTGGATTCAAACGGATAACGGCGCAGATGAAGTGACGTCTTACACCAATGACCAAATGCTTGCTGTCGTGCCTTCAAAACTGACGGATGAAAACGGTACGCAAGAGGTGATTGGTGCAGATAACCAAGCTGAGCTGAAGCGTTTCTTTGTTGGTCCTAACGGCTGTGAAGTGACGGGCTTTACCATTAGCCCAGATTACAAGTCCTTGTTCGTGAACATTCAGCATCCGGGTAACTGGCCTTACAGCGACAATGCTGCGGAAGAAACACCTGCGGGTATGAAACTGCGCCCACGTGCCGCAACGGTGGTTATTCGCCGTGAAGACGGTGGTGAAATTGGCGTTTAGTCATGTGACTGAATTGAAATCGGGAATAAGAAAAGCCCTGCGTTTGCAGGGCTTTGCTGTTTTATATCTAAATAAACATGCACTTTGTATCTAGGCTTGTATCTAGATAATAAGCTTAGTTTTTCAGTGAGCCGCCCGCAGTGCGAATCACATCTTGATACCAGAAGAAGCTCTTCTTACGTTTACGTTCTAATGTACCTTGACCATCGTTGTGGCGATCAACGTAGATGTAACCGTAACGTTTGCTCATTTCAGCGGTTGAGTTCGCGACCAAATCGATGGGTCCCCAACTGGTGAAGCCCATCAGCTCAACGCCATCCAGAATCGCTTCATGTGCTTGTACAAGGTGATCGTTCAAGTAAGCGATGCGGTAATCATCTTGAATCTCACCGTTTTCATCGATTTCATCACGTGCACCTAATCCGTTTTCTACGACGAACAGTGGCTTTTGGTAGCGATCGTGAAGGAAGTTCAGCAGAACGCGCAGGCCTTTTGGATCGATCAACCAACCCCATTGGCTCTTTTCAAGATATGGGTTTGGTACGCTATCGACGATGTTACCCACTTCTTTCTGTTTTGGATCCGCACTTGCACAGCCACTTGCGTAGTAGCTGAATGAGATGAAATCGACACTTGCTGATGCGATCTCTTCTAAGTCGCCTGCTTCCATCTGAATTTCAATGCCATTTTCACGGAAGTAACGCTTCATGTAGCCAGGGTATTGACCACGTGTTTGTACATCACCGAAGAACAACCACTTGTTGTTTTCATGCATTGCAGCAAGCACGTCATCAGGATTACAGGTATATGGGTAATTGATTGCGCCAAGCAGCATGTTACCAATCTTGCCGTTTGGTACGATTTGCTGACACAGTTTTACCGCTTTTGCGTTTGCGACTAGCTGGTGATGAATCGCTTGGTAAATCTCTTGTTCACTGGCGTCTTCTTGCAAACCAACACCAGTAAATGGTGCGTGCAGTGACATGTTGATTTCGTTGAATGTTAACCACAGCTTCACTTTGTCTTTGTAGCGTTCCAGCACGGTGCTAGCATAACGTTCGAAGAATTCGATGACGCAGCGATCACCCCAACCGCCATAATTTTCAACCAGTGCGTAAGGCATTTCGTAGTGAGATAAAGTCACGAAAGGCTGGATGTCGTGCTCGGCAAGTTCGTCAAAAATTTTATCATAGAACGCTAAACCTTCTTCGTTAGGTTCTAGCTCGTCACCGTTCGGAAAGATTCGGCTCCATGCCAAAGACAGACGCAGACAGTTAAAGCCCATCTCTTTAAATAGCGCAATGTCTTCTGGGTAGCGATTGTAGAAGTCGATCGCCACGTCTTTGATACCCGGCGTACGTTCTTCACGGGTTTGATGCGGACTCAAAATACCGTTTGGCAGCATGTCTGATGTCGATAACCCTTTACCCCCAAGGTTGTACGACCCTTCTACTTGGTTTGCAGCAATAGCACCGCCCCAAAGAAAATGTTCAGGAAACTTAATCATGTTTCTCACTCTTTATCGTTTTGAAGTGTATGTTTTCTGTGTTCGAGAATAGTGTAGGTCAAGGAGGGATTCTTGTATCGAGATCGTGTTTTTCTCAAACGACGGGGATGCCTAGTTCTAACGGTGGTTTTGTAATCGATACAAAATCACGCTGACTTGAACCATAAAGTGAAAATCAGCCCATTTTGTTCATTTTTATTCACGATAATTTGCCCGTTCATATCGCGCATATTATTGGCGGTGATCGCTAATCCCAGCCCTAATCCCTTACCAATTTTCTTTGAGGTTTGGAATGGTTCGAACATGGATTCAAGCATTTTATCCGAGACGCCGCAGCCATTATCACTTACCGTGAGCTCTACTTGATTGTCGGTTGGAGTGACGATCAAACTCAGCTGTGGATTGGCGGTTTGGTCCATTGCATCCAATGCATTCGACACAAGGTTGCCAAGGACCTGTAGTAGCCGTTGTTCTTCACCCATGATGTTAGGTAAGTCATGAGGAACGCGCACACGTACGTCCACGTTCTCTAATTGGGATTGGTACACCCGCAAAGTATCTTCGAGTGCAGAGGTGAGAGAAATTGCCTGCAAGCTTTCTGGTTTGTTGTAGGCGAACGTCTTTAGCTGACTGGTCATGCTTGCCATGCGATCAATCAGCTTCTGTACCAAAGCATTGTTGGCTTTCATCATCTCCGTTTCGCCACGTTCTGCCAACAGTTCGTTTGTGGTGAGCAGGGTACGCAAGCCTGTCAGTGGCTGATTGAGTTCATGAGTGATCGCGCTCGACATGCGACCCAAAGCGGCCATTTTGCTCGATTCAATCAACTGGCTTTGCGCTTCTTTTAGCGCTTGAGTACGCTCTTCTACCCGCTGCGCCAGCTCTTGGTTTACTTGTTGCAGCGATTGCTCAGCTTTTTTCCGCTTAGTGATGTCGATGATTGTTGCAAGGAAATACTGCTCACCATGCCAAGGGAAACTGGTCAGCGAGAACAGTACAGGGAAGACGCTACCGTCACTGCGTCTGGCAATGGTTTCAACCGTGCTGATCTCTGCGAGCTCTTTATGTTTAGGCAAGTCCTTTAGTAACTTAAGTGTGGTGGAATTGGGATTACCTGCGTCGAATAATTCCCAAGCAAAAGCGTGTCGATTGACGCTTTCTGGCAAGCAGAACAAGCGCTTTGCCATTGGGTTGAGATCGAACAATTGTCCTTGTTCATCAATCAATAGCAAACCTACGTGGGTCTTATTGATCATCTGTTTCAAGCGGCGTTGGGACTCTTCCAACAGGGCTTGAATTCGCTGTTGGTTGATGTGCTTTTGGCGACGTTGTAGACCAATGATGACGAGTAATACAACCAATAAGAGCAGCGCCGCTACGCTCCAACCAATCACGTTTATGGTTTGTTGAATCGGCTTAGAAGGGGTGAGGTAGCTGACGTACCAATTCAAATCATCCAATTTAACGGTGTGCGCAAAGTAGCGTTGTTGGTTGAGCGTCCACACACTGATATTGGTGTTGTCGTATAAGCGTTGCGTTTCTAACTGAACGGTGTTGCTCGGTTCGTTAAACCAGTCAGCGTTATAAAGCGAGCTACTCGATAGGAAAAAGCGTTGTTGGCGATTTTGCAACGTAATGATGTCTTGGCTAGTAATGGTCTGTTCGGTCAACAGGCTGAGGTTGATTTGCACCACCACAATGCCTGCGATATCCAGACCGTCGTAGATAGGGGCTGCAAGATAATACAACGGGCTCGAACCTTTGGTTTTGTTCACCAAGGAAACACCGCCGCCTTGATTGTGAATTTGTTCCACAATGGCTTTTCGGTCAGACAGGCTAAAGCGCTCTTCGATCAAACTCGATACCAATACTTCGCCAGAGTTAGACAGGATTAACCAGCCTTCTGTATTGGCAGCTTTATCGAGTTGAGTCAGCTGGGTTTGCAACGGTTCGTAATAAGTTCGGTTTCCTTTCACAAACGCGATGGTTTCTGGATTGTTGGTAACAAGGTAAGGCAGATGGTAGAAGCGTTTAAGTGCACGGCGAACTTCACCAATATAGTCGAGCAGCTTTTGCTGAGCTTCGGTTTGAGTTTGCACACTTAACCATTGACGGGCGACCTCTCTACTGGCGCTATAGCAAGACAACATCAGCACTGCCGCAATTGCGACCACAAGCCATGTTTTGCCATTCCTTTTGCGCTGCATACTGACTCCATTCAGCTAGTGAGTTCTCACCGAGAGTCATTAAAGAGTGCGCCTAACTGGTTGGATGTTAAAGACTTGTAAGCAAGAAGTGAGATCTAGCTCCTTTTCTCCTCAGTGGTTTTTGCTACCGTTAACAAAGAGCGATTTCTTTCTCACCCCATAAAGCAGGCAGTAACTCATGGCTTTTGACGACATCCCTAAAATTGCACTTATCGAAGACGATGACATTGTTCGCCAAGCTACCAGTCAATGGCTGCAACTGGCGGGGTTCGACGTGACCGCGTTCAGTTTGGGGGAGGAGGGCAAAGCCGCCATTCTTATCCAAGAATTTGATGCGATTGTCAGTGATGTTCGCCTGCCAGACACCGACGGCTTGTCGATACTAGAAAGTCTGATTGCCAATCACATTCCAACGCCGATTATCTTGATCACCGGACATGGTGACGTTGACATGGCTGTCGGGGCGTTACAAAACGGTGCGTTCGATTTTATCGAGAAACCTTTCCAACCTGAGCGCTTATCTCAACGTGTGACCGAAGCGGTCGAGAGTTATCGCGCACAAACGTCTACTCAAGATCGCCAAGAGTACCTATCTAGTGTTAGCGGCTTAGAAGAAGTGTTGATTGGGCGAAGCCGAGTGATGCAACAGCTTAGAGAACAAGTAGCCAAGTTAGCGCGCATTGATACTAACGTGATTATTTACGGTGAAACAGGTTGTGGTAAAGAGCTGGTAGCGACCAGTTTGCACAATGAAAGCCAACGCAGCCCCCATCATTTTGTGCCAATCAACTGTGGTGCTATTCCTGAGAACCTGTTTGAAAGTGAGCTGTTTGGGCACGAAGCAGGGGCATTTACCGGGGCAGGTAAAAAGCGCATTGGTAAATTGGAATACGCGGATAAAGGCACCTTATTCTTTGATGAAATCGAGAGTATGCCACTGTCTATGCAGGTGAAAGTCTTACGTTCATTACAGGAACATACGGTTGAGCGCGTTGGGGGTAATCAGCAGATCTCGGTTGATTTGAGAGTGATCGCCGCTGCGAAAGAAGATCTCAATGATCATGACGAGTTTCGTCAGGATTTGTACTACCGCCTCAATGTGGCGCAGATCTATTTGCCACCACTACGTGAGCGAGAAGAAGACGCGTTGATCTTGTTCGAACACTTTGCCCTGAAAAGTAACCCTGAGAGTCGTCCACTGAGTGAAGCCGATAGAAAAGCCATTCTTGCTTACGCTTGGCCCGGCAACGTGCGTGAGCTTAGAAATGTCGCGATGCGTTTTGCACTGGATGAAACCGTCTCCGTGATGGAAATTCTCTCCAGTCGACCCTCTTCTACAACCGAGGAGACACAAGCGGGCGTTCCGTTGGCGATTCAGCTACACAACTTTGAACGTAAAGTGCTGCATGACTCGCTAGTTCGACACCAAGGACGAATTACGGATGTGATGGTCGAGTTAGATTTACCGCGCCGAACCCTCAACCAAAAGATGCAGAAGTTTGGTTTAAATCGCTCTGACTATACATAGAAAAAACGGCTTCTGAGGAAGCCGTTTTTTGTTGAGGTACTTATTTGTTAAGGTACTTGCCAATCTAGGCTTGGTTTACCAACTCGGTTTGTTGTTGGCTTGCCTTGCGGGTAAAGACTACACCCACAACCACCATGGCAATCGTCGGAACAATCCAGCTTGCAAAGTAGTGGTAAAGCGGCATGTTGCTGTCTAACCATTGGTTTGCCGCTTCTGGCATGTAGCCTAGGATGTGCAGCGCATCAATACAACCAAACGCTAGAGCAGTGAATGCGGTCGCGACCACCATGATTTGCGACATCTTGTTGCGCACTGGTGCCATGATCATCAACGCAATCGCGACTGGGTGAAGCGCCACAACCGCTGGCAATGTGATAGCCAATAGTTGCTCTAGACCTACGTTGGCGATCAAACCTGCCAATACCATGGTCGTGATAACGCAGCCTTTGTAGTTCACTTTGCTGAAAGTGTTGTCGTAGAACTCACTGCCTGCGGTGGTTACGCCGATAGCAGTAGTCAAACATGCTAATACCATCACGGCACCTAGTAGTAGTGAACCAAACGCGCCGAAGTGGCTGAAGGTGAATGCCGTTAAAATGTCGCCACCATTGCTGAACTCAGAACCCAAGTATGAGCTTGTCGAGCCAATGTAAGCCAATGAGATGTAAACAAATGCCATGGCAACCGCGTACATCAAAGCTGCGATTAGCGTGTATTTTGCGGTGGCTTTCGGACAATCCACACCCATGCTACGAATCGCGCGGAAGATGATCCAACCAAAACCGATAGAACCTAGCGCATCCATGGTCATGTAGCCTTGGGTTAAGCCTTCAGCAAATGCGCCAGATACGTATGGCCCTGTTGCAGTAGTTAGCTCACCTGCAGGAGAAATCAAAGCAGTCACAGACATGATGATCAAGATACCCATCAAGGCAGGCGTTAAGATCTTACCTAGGTTGTCGACCAACTTACCCGGATATAGGGCAAATAGAATGGTGATAGCACAGAAGGCAATAGTGAAAGGCACCAAAGCGGCATCACCAAACATTGGCGCAAAGCTAAATTGGTAAGCCACGGTAATCGCACGTGGTATTACGAACGCAGGGCCAATCACGATAAACACCATCACCCAAAAACTGGTCGCCAAAGGTTTAGGTAGGGCAGCGGTTAATTTGTCTGAACCGTTTACGATAGCCACCATCACCAGTGCCATCGCAGGCAGACCTACACCCGTCAAGAGGAAGCCAGACATCCCGCTCAGAAAGTTTTCACCTGCTTGGTAACCCAAAAATGGAGGGAAGATCAGGTTACCCGCGCCTAAGTACATGGCGAAAGTCATGAAGCCCAAAGCGGCGATATTGCGTGCGCTTAACATTGTTATTCCTCTTATGTTTCGCTTGGAAGAAACTGAAAGGAATGGGAGGAGTATGTGGTGTTCCCGTCAGCTTCTTCTCAAGCTGACAGAAAGTTTAGATATAGCCTGTCAGCTCTGAATCAGTTTCAGAGAGAGCAGGAGGATCGCAGCAGCAACGCCAGATGGGCGTTTTAAAGCGAATTGTAATTGCGCAGTTGCTGACATGGGTGATCCTTAGTGACAAAAAAGCACCAAGGAATACGTTTGCCTTGGTGTGTAGTTACCCTAACGAACATGAGGCTATTGGCACAACCCCGAAGTAGAAAATAAGTTGATACGGTCAATGTTTGTTTCTGAACTGGTGGATTGAACTGGTTTTTAAATTAAAAATTAGAATAAATGACTTTTCATTTCATTAACATGGCTTGTTTTGCTGTATTTTTGTGCTATTTGTAGTCGTTTAGGCTATAAGCCTCCGCTGATAAAGTGAGCAGTTTAGAATGATGCGCTTTTTCTTCTTATTGTTAAGACACTCATTAGTTGCAGTTCAATCCAAAATTGCATCGGCAAAATATTGCTTATCAGCCAATCGTGCATTTATTTTGTCTTGATCACATTTTATTAACCTTTTGCGATCTAGGCGTGCAACCTTCTCCTCTTGAATAAGCAAGATCTTGCTCATCGCTTTGCTATCAAATCAGCATAATTTTGCTCATTTTTGATGTCTTTCTGTACTTATGTCAATAAATACAATGACTTAAAAGTTGGCATTTCAATTGCTCTAGGGAATTTGTTGTTAATAAAGATTTAACATGATGTAAATCCCCAATCGTGAAACGACTACACGGAGAGTAATAATGAAAATGAATAAGCTGGTAAAAGCTTTGGCTGTCGCTGTGACTTCTTTTGGTATTGCTGCTAACGCTGCGGCAGAAGATCGTAGTTACATTCTTGCAACGGCATCGACAGGTGGTACTTACTATCCTGTGGGCGTAGCGTTGGCGACGTTAAGCAAAGTGAAATTGGCACCAAAGCACCACTTCTCCCTTTCTGCAATCAGCTCTGCGGGCTCTGGTGAAAACGTCAAACTGCTGAACGAAAACGAAGCACAGTTCGCGATTCTACAAGGTCTTTATGGTGCGTGGGCTTGGTCTGGTGAAGGTCCTTATGAGAAGAGCGGTCGTCAAGAACAACTGCGTTCAGTCTCTATGCTGTGGCAAAACGTTGAGCACTTTATTGTTCGCTCTGACTTAGCAAAAACTGGCACAGTGACTGACCTGAACAACCTAGATGGCAAGAAGTTCTCTATCGGTAAGAAGAACTCTGGTACTGAGAACTCGGGTCGCCAAATCATGAAAGGTCTGAAGGTAGACCCTGATAAATTCAATCTTGCTTACATGGGCTACGGCGGCAGCGCGAGCGCACTTCAAAACGGTACCATTGACGGCATGAACACGCCTGCAGGTGTACCTGTTGGTGCGGTTACTCAAGCTTTTGCTGCGTTGGGTAAAGACATTTCGATTCTTTCGTTTACTGACGAGCAAATCAAAGAGGCGAATGGCAGTTATAACCTATGGACGAAGTACGAGATCCCAGCGAACACGTACCCGGGTCTAGATAAGCCGATCACCACCATTGCACAGCCAAACTTCTTGGCAGTTCGTGAAGATATCTCGGAAGAAGACGTTTACCAGCTAACCAAAGCGATCTACGAGAACCTGCCTTTCCTACAAGGCATCCACAAAGCAACCAAAGCAATGGCGATTGAGAAAGCGATTGCTGGTTTGCCAGTGCCTCTTCACCCAGGTGCGGCGCGTTACTACAAAGAAATGGGCATCGAAATCCCATCAGACCTAATGGCGAAATAACGCCTACTTGGCCCCGAGTTTTGGCTCGGGGCATTTTATCCCTACCGATTTCAAAGATGGAAAAAGCCGCCAGAGCTTGGAGTATGAGATGAGCGACTCAATAGAAAAGGAATTGCAGAAGTTTGAGCTGCCCACGCGCACTGATTTTCCGTGGGTAACCACCACAATTACAGTGTTTGGCGTGGTGTTGTCTGCTTTGCACATTTGGTTTAATACCTTATCGACGTTACCAGAGTTATGGATTTCCGCGACCCACTTTGCTGGCTTTGCGGTGATTTGTGCGCTTTGGTATCCGGCTCATATCTCTCTCAAGCAGAGTAAGATTGCACTCGGCATCGATGTGTTGATTGCCATGGGCGCGGTCGCTTGTTTGCTCTACATTCCCTATGCCGAAGATGCGCTATATGAACGCGGTGTGAAGTTCGTGACCAGCGATTGGGTCTTCGCCATCATGGCAATCCTGATTGTTATTGAGCTGATTCGACGCACCATGGGCTGGTTTATTCCAGTGCTGATTGTGGTGTGTCTGAGCTACGTTGTGCTTTGGGGTAAGTGGGCAACAGGTATTTTCCACTTCCCAGGTTTGAGCATGGAAACCTTGCTCTACCGTAGCTTCTATTCTTCCGAGGGCATGTTTGGTTCTATCTCGCGCATCAGTTGGACTTTCGTATTCATGTTCATTCTGTTTGGTGCGTTTCTTGTGCGCTCTGGTGTTGGTGATTACATCATCAATGTGGCTCGTGCTGCGGCTGGCAAAATCATCGGCGGTCCGGGTTTTATTGCGGTGATTGGCTCCGGTTTGATGGGCTCAGTATCGGGCTCTAGTGTGGCAAATACGGTTTCTACCGGTGTTATCAGTATTCCTTTAATGCAAAAAGCAGGTTTCCCTTCGCGCTTTGCTGCGGGGGTTGAAGCTGCAGCGTCAACAGGTGGTCAGTTGATGCCACCAGTGATGGGGGCGGGTGCTTTCATCATGGCGTCTTACACGCAAATTCCTTATGTTGATATCATTGCGGTTTCTTTCATTCCTGCTCTTATCTATTTCTTGTCTGTTGCGTTCTTTGTGCGTATCGAAGCCAAACGCAGCGGCGTTCAAAAAATCACGACCAGCGATGAATCTCTATTAAAAGTGTTGATCAGCGGTTGGCACAACCTTATCCCGCTGGCGGTATTGGTTACTTTGTTGGTTCAAGGTTTTACACCGACTTACGCTGCGGGCTTGTCGATCATCTCAGTGGTGGTGGCGTCTTGGTTCTCGAAAGATCACAAGATGGGACCAAAAGCGATTATCGAAGCGCTATCGCAAGGTGCGAAGAACATGGCGACAACAGCCGTATTGCTGGTGGGTATTGGTTTGGTGATCAACGTGATCAGTACAACAGGCATCGGCAACACCTTCTCATTGATGATCGATGGTTGGGCGAATGGTGACTTGTTCATCATGATCGTTCTGATTGCGCTCGCTTCTCTTGTTTTGGGTATGGGTTTACCCGTGACAGCGGCGTATATTGTATTGGGTACACTGTCTGCCCCTGCGCTTTACAAGTTGATTGCGGAAAACCAATTGCTTGAATTGATGGTGTCGGGTCAATTGCCTGAACAAGCAAAAGCCATCTTCATGTTGGCGGCGCCGGAAAAGTTGGAACTGCTTAACGCACCAATGGCGTTGGAAACCGCAAAAGAAATGGTGGCGCTAGTGCCTGCGGACTTTATGGAAACTCTACTAGAGCAAAGTTTGGGTATAGAAGCAGTAGGCTTGGCGTTGCTGGCTGCTCACCTAATCATCTTCTGGTTATCGCAAGACAGTAACGTTACGCCTCCAGTGTGTTTGACCGCATTTGCAGCAGCAACCATTGCAAAAACACCGCCAATGCGTACCGGTCTGATGGCGTGGAAAATCGCCAAAGGTTTGTATCTTGTACCGCTGTTGATTGCTTACACAGGCTTAGTAAGTTGGGATGTGACGTCAGTGATTACTGTAGGCTTCTTTGCCATCATCGGTACCTATGCATTGATTGGTGCGATTGAAGGTTATTTGGAAGGTCCTCTAAACATTCTAACGCGTCTCTTGTTGGTAGTGGTGGGTACATTGCTGGTTTGGCACGACATCCCAATGTTGGTTCGTGTGGCAAGCTGCGCGGTATTTGTCGCGGTGTTCATTTACAGTGGTCGCAAGTTCAAATTGCAACAATCTCAACTCTCGGTTTTATAAGAGGTCGTATGAAATCAGTCTATGACTACATCATTGTTGGTGGCGGTATCGTTGGTGTGTCGACGGCATGGCAACTGCAGCAACGTCACCCAGACCAATCCATTTTATTGGTTGAGAAAGAGTCCGGTTTTGCCAAGCACCAAACCGGACACAATAGCGGCGTGATTCATGCTGGGGTGTACTACGCACCGGGCAGCCTAAAAGCCGATTTTTGTAAGCGTGGGGTAGAGCGAACCATTTCGTTCTGTGCTGAGCACGATATTCCAGTGGAGAACTGTGGCAAGTTACTGGTTGCGACCAACGAGCAAGAAGTCGAACGCATGAATGCCCTCTATGAGCGCTGTCATGTCAACGGCATCGACGTAAAGCTGCTCGATGAAGTTCAACTCAAGCTGGCTGAGCCAAACATCACTGGCTTAGGCGCGATTTATGTCAAAACCACCAGTATTGTCGATTATCGTTTGGTCACTGAGCAGATGGCGGAAGAGTTCCAAAAGCTCGGCGGTCAAATCAGCCTGAGGACTAAAGTGGTGGCTGCCGAAGAGAAGGACGAAGAAGTCCAATTGACCTGCATTTCAGACGGTCAAACCATGCAGCTCAATGCCAAATTCTTGGTCACTTGCAGTGGCTTGATGGCGGATCGCATGACTAAGATGATGTCTATTCCGACCGATTTCCAAATCATTCCTTATCGCGGTGAATACTACCGCTTAGATAGCAAACACGACCAAGTGGTGAATCATCTTATTTATCCAATTCCAGACCCTGATTTGCCATTCTTAGGTGTCCACCTGACTCGCATGATTGATGGCAGTGTGACCGTTGGTCCAAATGCGGTGCAAGGCTGGAAGCGAGAAGGGTACGATAAGGTCAACTTTAGCCTGCAAGATACCATGCAAATGCTCAGCTTTTCAGGTTTCTGGAAGGTGACACAAAAGCATCTAAAAACCGGATTGGATGAGTTTAAGAACTCGTGGTGGAAGCCGGGCTATCTCAAACTGGTCAATAAGTACTGCCCAAGCATCAAGGTCGAAGACCTCAAACCATATCCTGCGGGTATTCGCGCGCAAGCAGTGTTATCCGATGGCACTTTGGTTCATGATTTCTTGTTTGCCGAGAGCGCAAGAAGCCTACACGTTTGCAATGCCCCCTCTCCCGCAGCGACATCGGCAATGCCGATTGGGGAGTACATTTGCGATAAAGTGAATGAGAAGATAGAGGCGAAAACCGAGACGGTTTAACAGTAGAAAGCCAAACCAAAAGTACACCAGAGATGACTCTATTTGTTGGGTGATTATTGTCGGGTGTGCCGGAAGTTTGGCTTTTACTTTGGTGATTGGATAATTTCCTTCTTATGATATTTGGGTTTATTAGGAGAGGGATGGATGAAATTAGGTTTAGCCAATCACAAAGTCGACGTCGTTAAACATGACCCTGCATGGCGACAGGAGTTTGTTGATATCGTACGCTATTCTTAGGGTGTGGATTGTATCGCAAGATAACGTAATTTATATGTATAAAGCGATTTAAAGGTGACGTATGGCAGCGTTTAACTTACATTTTTAAGATGTTTTCTAGCTCTTTCTATTTAAATTTGTATTTATTGGAGGAGTTATGATTACGAAGCAACATCTTAGAAAAGTTTGGAAGAATGAAGCGAGAGTTTCAGATGAATATTTACTAGTTATAAGCGAAGAACTTTCATCAAAGCTAGTTGAGTGTAAGTTAGATAGCGAATTACGAATATCGCACTTCATTGCTCAATTGGTAAAAGAGGTAGGTCCTTATATCACGCTTGAAGAGAATTTCAATTATTCAGTTCAGGGGTTAAAAAATACATTCAAAACCTATCGTAAAAATCCAGAGCTAGCAGAAAAACATGGAAGAAACGCCGCAATCAATCAAAAAGCCAATCAACAAGCAATAGCAAACAATGCGTATGCTATGAGAATAGGGAATGGAAGTGAAAGCACTGGTGATGGCTGGAAGTACCGCGGTAGAGGAATGATACAGCTTACAGGTAAGGGGAATTATGCTGCAATAGAGGGAGTACATGCCAACATCTGGGATGAAGATGTGAGTTTTGTTTCCTCCCCAAACCTTGTGGCTAAACCAAAATATGCAGTAAGGACTGCGATGATTTTTTGGTTAAATAACAAGTTATATTTGAAAGCTGATAAAGGAGCCTCTCGTACTGTCACGGATAGTATTACAGCGGTAGTTAATAAAAATACAGATTCATATGGACGACGACATGAGATTTTTGAAAGGCTGTATAAAAAAGGTACATTCAAAGATATTTTTAGGTAGTTTTTTTTTGACGATGTTGTTGGCACCTACTCCATCTTTAAGTTTTCAAATCTTGAGTTTTAATGATGCATATCTGTTATCAGGTCACGAGTTGGAGTCAGATTATATGGTCTACGTGCCAGGCTCTATGGAAGCAGAAATTACCAATGTGTTTAAATTTGATTGTGAAGGCCGCCGTGTTGAAGCGGTGAAAATTGGTAGCGAGATTAACAACGCAGCGACGTATGGCGAACATCTCCAATACTATTTCTTTCTCGTAAGAGACCATCAGTTTCACGTTCCTCTAAGAATTGTTGAATCTTTTCAAACGGTTGATAAAGAGTCCAAAGAGGTTCTATCGGAACATTTACCAATTACCAAGCATGATGCTTCTGATTTAGCATGCGATTTGATTCGACCTCAGATTATGAGTTATCAGTTTACACGAACGTTTGAAGCTGTTGCTAAACCAGAAAAGAACAAAGGCGACTAAACTGTCGCCTTTGTTGTATTTGAATCTGGGAATTAGGAGTTGCCATCTTTAGGGCAAAGTTTGCCCTTCTTGGCGTGTCTTTCGATCATGTAATCGCCGCGGGCGCTGTGCAACACAATCGCATTCCACACTTCCCCGTCTTTGAGTTCAAACTCCATCGCGTAGTGTATGCCGCCAACGACTTGAGTTCTCACATCATTGATTTGTTTTAGCTTATCCGTCGCGTTCATTTGATGCAGAATCATACTGAGTGAGCGCTCCGCATCTGGTGTAACTTTCGCGATCTGCCAACCACCTGGTACACCACCTTGTGAGCTGCAGATGGCTTGCATTTTCTTCTTCAAAGCTGGTGACATTTGTTTGTCGACTGCAAATGTGCTGGTTGCAAATGGCAGGGCAGATAACACCAAAACAGCCGTCCACATCATCCTTAACTTCATAATTCACTCCGTTGTTTTGTTATTGATTGAGTATAAGCACGACTTTCACGGTTTACATAATCACGAGGCATTCCGTAACAGCTCATAGATACGTATCGGAAAGATGAAAGAGTTAAAAACGATCGCCTTTCGATGGCTATTCGTAACACTCTTTAGAGGAGGAGACGTTATGAGTCTGAAGCATTATTTTGAAAAGGTCTCACCAAAGTTTGAACCAGGAGGCCAGTATCACAAGTTCTACCCACTCTTCGAAGCTGTTGAAACCCTTTTTTATACGCCGGGTAAAGTGAATCATGGCGTTACCCATGTTCGAGACAGCATCGATTTAAAGCGCATCATGATCATGGTGTGGCTAGCCGTTTTCCCTGCGATGTTCTGGGGCATGTACAACATAGGTCAACAATCCAGCAACGCTCTGCTCTATGTCCTTGACCAAGTGGCAGCGCAGCAAGCCATTGATGCCTCTTGGGGGCTAAGCTGGGTTTGGGGTTCGGTAGAAGTCGTAAGCCAAGCGGGTTGGGCAAGTAAAATGCTTGTCGGCGCCACGTACTTTCTGCCTGTCTACGCGACTGTGTTTGTGGTTGGTGGGTTCTGGGAAGTGCTGTTTGCTATCGTTCGTAAACATGAAGTGAATGAAGGCTTCTTTGTCAGCTCTATTCTTTTTGCTTTAATTCTCCCGCCTACCATCCCATTGTGGCAAGCCGCGTTGGGTATCACTTTTGGCATCGTAGTGGCGAAAGAAATCTTCGGCGGTACGGGGCGTAACTTCCTAAACCCAGCATTGGCTGGGCGCGCGTTCTTGTACTTTGCTTATCCCGCTAACATGTCTGGCGGCGCTGTTTGGGTTGCGGCAGATGGTTACTCTGGCGCTACACCGCTGAGCCAATGGTATGAAGGTGGTCAAAGTGCTTTGACGAACAACATGACGGGCCAACCAATCTCATGGATGGACGCATTTGTTGGTAACCTTCCGGGTTCAATGGGGGAAGTTTCGACCTTGTTGATTGCGCTCACAGGTTTGGTGCTGATCTTTATGAAGATCGCTTCGTGGCGAATTGTTGCTGGGGTCTTTGTGGGTTTAGCTGTGACATCGCTACTGCTTAATGCGATTGGCTCGAATACTAATCCTATGTTCTCTATGCCGTTTTACTGGCACTTTGTGATTGGTGGTGTTGCGTTTGGTACCTTCTTTATGGCGACAGACCCAGTATCCGCTGCGTTCACTAACGGTGGTAAGTGGGCTTACGGTATCTTGATTGGTGTGATGACGATATTTATCCGTGTACTCAACCCCGCCTATCCGGAAGGCATTATGTTAGCGATTCTGTTTGCCAACTTGTTTGCTCCTTTGTTCGACTACATGGTCAAAGAGAACAACATCAAACGCAGAATGAAAAGGGTGAGACCTTCGTAAAATGAGGTAAGCTTCACTGAAATTTGGTTGAAAACTGCACTATATTGAAAAGGTCAGAGACACGGGGTTTCTGGCTTTTCTTTTTATCAGGAGGACGAAGACGATGAGAATTAAGGATATTCTCGATAGCCGTTTGGTGCTGTCGTTCTGGTACAACCTAGACTACTGCTTGTCTCTTCTTAGCAAAATCTCTGCACGTTAATTTCCTCAATGCTTTCGCATTGAAAAACAATTTATCAGTTTGTTTTTAATCTTACGCTTAAGTGCGTAGGGTCGTGCGTATAAGGAAATTAACAATGAAACGTATCCCAGAACCGTTCCGTATCAAAATGGTAGAGCCAATCAAAATGACGACCTTGGCTGACCGAGAAGTTGCCCTTAAACAAGCGGGCTTCAACCCATTTCTTCTTCGTAGTGATGATGTCTACATCGATCTGCTGACCGACTCTGGCACTGGTGCTATGAGTGACAATCAGTGGGCAGGCATCATGATGGGCGATGAGTCCTATGCTGGCAGTCGTAACTATTACAACTTGTGCGATGCGGTGGAGCATTTCTTTGGTTACAAGCTTACTGTGCCAGCGCACCAAGGTCGCGGGGCGGAGCAAATTCTATTCCCAGCTTTGATTGAGCGTATGCGTCAGGTTCGCGGTGGTGAAACGCCCGTATTTATCTCGAATTACCACTTCGATACCACTGCGGGTCACATTGAACTCAATGGCGGTAAAGCGATTAACGTGGTGACGGAAGAAGCGTTTGATACCACCACACCATACGACTGGAAGGGTAATTTTGACCTCAATAAGCTGGTGGCAACGATTGAAGAACACGGTTCTAACAATATCTGTGCGATCATCACGACGGTAACGTGTAACAGCTCTGGTGGTCAGCCTGTGTCGATGGAAAATATGCGCAGCGTGTACGAAATCGCAACCAAGTACGACATCCCTGTGGTGATTGATTCGGCTCGTTACTGTGAGAACGCTTACTTTATCAAGCAGCGTGAAGCGGGTTATGAGAACAAATCGATTCTCGAAATCATTCGCGAGATGTACCAATACGGCGACATGCTCACTATGTCTGCGAAGAAAGACCCGATGGTGAACATTGGTGGTATGTGTTGTATTCGCGATCATCAAGAGCTTTTCCAAGCGGTTCAAACACGATGTGTACCGATGGAAGGCTTTGTAACTTACGGTGGTATGGCGGGTCGTGATATGGAAGCCTTGGCTCGCGGGTTGTATGAAGGTGCGGATGAAGACTATCTTCACTACCGTATTAGCCAAGTACAATATTTGGGTGAACGTCTACGCGAAGGGGGTATTCCAATTCAATACCCAACAGGTGGTCATGCTGTCTTCGTTGATGCGGCGAAGATCTTACCGCATATCCCCGCGGATCAATTCCCTGCACAGGTACTGTGTAATGCCTTGTATTTAGAGGCAGGCATTCGTGCGGTAGAGATTGGCTCACTGTTGCTTGGTCGAGATCCGGAAACGGGTAAACAAAAAGCTTCAGAACTTGAGTTGATGCGTTTGACCATTCCACGTCGTGTCTACACCAACGATCACATGGATTACATCGCCGATGCGATCATCGAGTTGAAGAATCGTGCTGATGAACTAAAAGGATTGACGTTTGAATACGAACCTCCAGTACTTCGCCACTTTACGGCTCGTTTCCGCGAACTGGATTGAGAACTCTTCGGGTTGTCGATACGTCAGAGATTGATAAACGTTAATTAAGCAAAAAGCCGCGAACTTCGCGGCTTTTTTAACTCATCTGGGTGTCGAGTTATGCTAAATCCAGCGTGATTCGCACAAACTGCTCGTCTTGGTACAGCACTTCGTAATTGAAGGTATTGCTGGCATAAATACTACCTAAGAACAGAGAACGTTGACTCATAGGTCCACGGAAAAGCATCGAAATAGGTGCGATTAAGGCGTTATTATCGTCGAAGTGTTGGTTTAAGTTATCAGACAGAACACATAGCAAACAACCATGTTGGTCGTGGGATAAATCGACATCTTCAGGACGAGAAAGCAGAACCGTCGTACCTAATTTCTTTTCGACTTCGTTGATCAGCAGTAGGTAGCTATCGAGGTGAGGTTGTGGGTTACTAGGTTTATCGGCACCTACACAACGTTCAAGTAAAGCTTCTAGATTGCCATTTTCCCCTTTTGCCTGTTGAGTCAGAGACTTTAATGGCTTTTTAATCAGTTTGTAGCGATTACTTTTGAGCTTAGGCTTAAGCCATTTTTGCAGTAGGTCGTTACGTTCTTTAAGAGGAAGAATTCGCGATGATGCGTGGATTTTGAAGTGCAGGTGTAATAAGGCGTGCACCGCAAGCTCGCTAAGTAATTGATTAGCGTCAGCGGACTGTTTTGCCTGTTTAGAACTTTGCATTACACTCTAAATTCTTTGAAAGAAAGGAATGGTGCCGAGAGAGGGACTCGAACCCTCACACCTAAGGCACTAGCACCTCATGCTAGCGTGTCTACCAATTTCACCATCTCGGCATCATGATGCTCTGAATACACAGAGGCTTCGAAATGAAGCGTTCCAAATTGTATATCCAAAATCCATAGATTGGCGAGAGCAAAATTGCTCATTTTTGGTCTTTGGTGTTCGATTGGACATTTATTGTTCATTTTTGGTGATTTCACTATTCGTCACCCTCCTAATACCCCTATTTTCCCTACAAGTATGACCACAAAATAGCATCTTTGCTTAAATTATGAACGCTTGAACGTTTGCGTAAATAAATGTGATGAATATCTCTTTTTGTTGGCTATACTTGCGACCCGTTTAAGCGGGAATTAGGGTTCGTTGTTCAGGACCCTTACCCATACAAGCCGTCACATGGAGCAGGAAGAGTCGAGAGCTCTCCAGCAGTGAATGACCCCACGGACCGGACCAGCTACGTTCAATTGCTTGTATAAGGTAAAAATAAGATGTCGAACTATCCGTTCTTCCTTCAATTTGGATCTACGAGTGCGTTGTCACTCGATGCGTTGTCCCTTTCTTCTGCCAATGCTTTTGGCATTCCTTTCTTTTTCAACGTTCAGTAGGTCCGATTCATGAGTGTTCTATTTAGTCTATTTGGTATTGTTGCACTATTAGGTTGTGCGTTCCTGCTGTCAGAGAGCCGTTCTTCAATCAATTGGAAAACCGTGTCTCGAGCATTGCTGCTTCAAATGGGTTTCGCAGCCTTGGTGCTCTACTTCCCTTGGGGACAAGCGGCGTTAGCCAGTTTGAGCAATGGTGTCGCTGGGTTATTGAGTTTTGCCGATGAAGGCATCAAGTTCCTCTTCGGTGACCTCGCTTCTACTGGTTTCATCTTCGCGGTTCGTGTTCTTCCTATCATCATCTTCTTCAGCGCTCTTATCTCTGCCCTTTACTACTTGGGTATCATGCAAAAAGTGATTCAATTTATCGGTGGCGCCATCCAAAAGTTCTTGGGGACCAGCAAAGCAGAATCTCTTGTTGCAACAGGTAACATCTTCCTCTCTCAAGGCGAATCGCCACTTCTTATCCGTCCTTTCTTGCAAAACATGACTCGTTCAGAACTGTTCGCGGTAATGGCTGGTGGTATGGCGTCAGTCGCAGGTAGTGTACTAGGTGGTTACGCAGGTCTAGGTGTAGAGCTGAAATACCTAATCGCAGCGAGCTTCATGGCTGCTCCAGGTAGCCTGTTGATGGCAAAAATCATTGTGCCAGAGCGTCAAACGCCAAGCGATTACAACAACATCGAATTGGATAAGTCTGAAGAGAGCAACGTGATCGACGCGCTAGCAAGCGGCGCGATGGGCGGTATGAAAGTTGCGGTTGCGGTAGGTACGATGCTGATCGCATTTGTGAGTGTGATTGCAATGGTGAACACGGGTCTGGAAAACCTAGGCGAAATGTTCGGCTTTGCGGGCATCACGCTACAAGCGATCTTTGGCTACCTATTTGCCCCTCTCGCTTGGTTAATCGGCGTTCCGGGTCACGAAGTATTAGCGGCAGGTTCTTACATCGGTCAGAAAATCGTAATGAACGAATTTGTTGCATTCATCGACTTCGTACAACATAAAGCAACGCTGACTGAACACACACAAGTGATCATCACGTTTGCGCTGTGTGGTTTCGCGAACATCGGTTCTATTGCAATTCAACTTGGCTCTATCGGTGTGATGGCTCCAGAACGTCGTAAAGATGTAGCGAACATGGGTCTCAAAGCGGTAGCGGCTGGTACATTAGCGAACTTAATGAGTGCGTGTTTAGCAGGTATCTTTATCTCGTTATAAGGAACGTCTCCACATAAACAGCCATTCAAAACCCGCCACTTCGGCGGGTTTTATTTTATAAATTATTTGAATGAGAGCTAGGTTAAATATTAGGTAGGCTATTGCTCGACAATATTCATTATTGAGTAAATTCACATCAGGATTGAATAGTGCTTGCGTACGGTTTGCATTTACTTTCTAATTTATTAATAGAATAAGGAAGTCGTACGTGACGTCAAAAGTCGTATCGGTAGTATTAACCGATAAAGGTTGGACAGGGCTAGGTCCACTCACTCAAACATGCTGTAAATCCATCACACCTTTCGTAGGTTCTCACCGTTTAATTGATTTTTCGCTAACCAACCTCATTCAAGCAGGAATAAAGCGTAATCTTGTCCTCAGTCGTTTTTATTGCGCACCGTTAGTTGCTCACCTTAAGCATGCATGGCAGCACTACAAATCGAGAATCGAAGTGCTCGAACCCATTTATTCTCAAGCTAAGTTATTACCTAAGCTGCAACAGAATTGGACTGATGTTTTATTGCAGCATTTAGATGTCATCAATCGACCCTCCGATGAACATGTCTTGCTGGTCGGTGGTGAGCAAATCCATCGTAATTACATTTCTTCTTTGTTGCACTACCATCAAATCCAAAATGCCGAACTCACGTTAGTTGTGGCTCAGGTTCCTGTCGCACAAGCGTCTCAGTATCATGTCGTTGAGTTAGATGAACACCGTCAAGTCATTGATATTCAACACCAGCCCCCAATTCCAGCAGAAATTCCAAACAAACCAGGCTTTGCCATGGTATTAACGGAAAATTACCTCTTTCAGCGCCCCGTGTTGGTCAAAGGTTTGTTCAATAATGCCAAGAAGCTGGATGGTCAGCATGATTTGACCAAGGACATCGTTGCACTGCTTGCGCGTAGAGTAAAAACCGTGTTGTTTGACCTCGGCGAGATTGACGCAAAGCAAGCGCCTATGTACTGGCACAACGTCAATAACATTGATGATTATTGGCGACTACAAATGATGATGCTGGCGGAACAAAGTGATACTAGCAAACCATCTACCAGTGCGTTGCTGAGCCGACAAATTGAATCGCAACGACCAAGCCAATATTGCGATATTGAAGGGATCAAAGTCCGCGTTAAGGACAGCTATATTGCTTCTGGTTGCCATATTGAGGGGGCGTGTTCAATTCGCTCAGTTATTGGTGTGGATTGTGAGCTGGGTAAAAACAGTATTCTGCACGAATCCGTATTAATGGGACGGTGCAAAATTGGAGAAAATAGTCGCATTACACGTACTATCATTGAAGAAGATGTTCAGATTGCTCCGGGTACCGTGATTGGGGAAAAGCCGGAGAGAGACAAAGAACGTTTTCACATTACGGATGGTGGATTAGTCGTGATTCCGAGGGGCAGTCGCGTTGGTTTTGAACAAGAAGCTTCTCCACTGCATGCGAATTACCCCGAAGGCGTTACAGATAACGTCGTGTAATACGGGTATTTTGAGTTGAATTGTGATTGACGTACAGAATCAAGATTTGGTGTGTAAATATACATATTTTCGAAACTAACGGCGTTTGGCTAGGAGAAAAAATGCAGTTCGACCGACTTCAATTTGCTGATGCATTGAAGCACTTTAGAAAGAAATATAAATACTCACAAGACAGTTTGGCGGAGCTGCTTTCTTCTTCACACCGTGTATTCTCTAGCTTGAATCAAGCAACGCTGAGCCAGTGGGAGAGGAGGAAAATAGAGCCGACGTTACTGCGACGTCTCGGGATCGCACATTTCTTTCAGCAACCATATCACTACGATACTCAAGAGCTGAAGAGTGTTAAGAAAGCACTCCAACATCCGGTCAACTTCCAAAATTTAAGTACGGTGTACGAGTATGAGATCACGCATACCAGTCACGTATCTTTGGATAAATTGGAAGGAGAAGATAGATCATTAGTTATGGATTCCCATCAACGTTTGAATGGGAACGAGCTTGTCGAAACTCTGAATGAGCTTGAGCTTCATCAACCTAAAATCTACTGTTTCTATTACCAAAGAATGCTGATTGGACATGTGGTGTATGAACAGAAGAATAACGCCATTTACTTGGTCAGCGTTGTATTTTTGACCAAGTCAATTCGAACTCAATTACTCAATCATATTGCTGAAATTAGTAAAGATTTGATGGTGTTTTTCCCGATTCGGGATCATAGCTTGAATCAGTTTATGGAAGATTGTTTTTTAGAACGATGTTGTTCAAGTCATTGCATCACTTTCTACACAGGAACCAGCCGGCAATTTTTTGAGAACCCAATGATCCGGAGCGTGATGCAAGGATTTCAAGATTTTCGCTTGGTTCGCTACGAGCAAATGCTTAAGAAGCAGAGTGTTTAGCTCTGCTTCCTGATCTCAAACTAGATTCAGTAAGGTCGATTACGACTTGGGTACCAATCCGTATGGTACTGAACTAAACGCTTGTGGTTGGTTTTTTACCGTCGGTGCTTGATGCACTCCTTGCCAATCTAACAGCATGATCGCGAGGACATTACGGTGTTCACCATAAGTTAGGTCGAACTCACCATCCACAGAAGGGATCATGCCTTGCTCAGTATTAAGGGCGCTTTGAATCGCTTGACGTGTTTTTTCAACAACCGGATCGTTATCCAAACCAGCCAACAAGAAAGTAATGCCGACTTCAGCAATCACATCTTCTTTTGAACGGAGAATGATGGTGTCTATGTTGTCGCGAAAGTAGTCATAGATCCATTGATGATCGGCTTCGTTAACCTGTTTTTGGTAGTACTGAGAATCTCCAAAAATGATGTGTGTCATGCCGTAGATCTTATTGCCGTATTGTTGCGGTGAGAGCTTCTTATCTAGGCTATCTGGGTAGGTGCTTCGGAATGCATCTGTAAACGCTTTAACGACATCTTGCTCGCCGAGTTGACGCAACCAATAAACCTGATTCGCCAACTGAGCTGCCCAAGCCTCAATCATGGCGGGGTCAGTGGCGTAACGAGTAAAGTCATAACGTTTTAGTATGCTTCTTAGCGTTTTGTCTTGCTTGTGTTTTAAACCATACTCATCGGCTCGTGCCATTGCGCCAAGTAAATCAACACCTAAATACAAGTATTCTGGTTGATGTTTGGTAACGGTATAACGGCGCTGCCCGCGCTCGTCTTCGTCGTCATGGTAGCTGGCTAAACGTTCCTCTGAATACAGAAAAATCTGTTCTGGTGTGGTGACATCGCTGGCAAAGCGATTTAAACGGCTGGCAACTTGCGCCATGTCAGTCCATACCGCAGGTAAGTATTTATCATCCAAAGTTTGGCGGTACATACGAAGACCGAAATGCCCTTCTCGAAACGCTGGTAAGGTATAGAGCTGTGACTCATAGGTACTTTTGATCAACTGAGCAGATTGTGAATAGGTCAAAGCTGGAGACTCTTGAGAGGCTTGCGCCTGAAAAACCAGTGAGCATGAGAGCAACACGGCTAAGCTGAGAGGTTTGATACGCATATACACATTCCGTTAGAAAGCCAGAATTCAAACCTACCATCAATGCTTTATCGGTATGTAATGGCTCAGTCAATAGTTAGTCACGATATGGCGGAACGTTAGGTTGATGCGTTCTCCTTTGGTTTTTGCAGTTTTTGGGACAGCATGCTTCCAATGGTGCTGAAGCTCACCTGCCATGATAAGCAGTGAACCATGGCTGAGTTCATACTCTATTTGGGTTTTACAATGTAAATTCCTTAGCACAAACCGACGAGTTTCCCCCAAATTAATCGACGCAATAATCGGGTTTCTTCCCAATTCTGGTTCGTTGTCTTGGTGCCAGCCCATTGAATCTTGTCCATTGCGATACAGATTTGCCAATACTGAGTTGAACGAAACGTCTGCAATGGTTTCGCAGCGTCCTTTGAGATCACTAAGTTCTGTGGTCCAAGGGTGAGGTACCATTGTGAGCCCGGAGTAGGTGTACGCTGCATCGCCGTGCCATGCTTGCAAACGAGGTTGTAGAACTGAGCGACCAAACATCATGATGCTTTCTTGTTGCCAAGGTAGGGTTGTTCGCAATTGGGAAAAGTAATGGTCGGCTTCTGAATGACTCAGAAAGTGAGGATCATGGTAGATCTTGCCTTGTACTACTTCTTGCCAAAATGAGCTTTTGAATAAATCGCCTTGTACCTGCATCTCACTTTACCTTTCTCTTTTATAAAATGAACAAATATTTATTACCTTTACGATGGCTATTGGTTATTCTTTTAGTAAATAAGTATTTTAACAATAAATAAAGAAAACTCTTGGTTTGCCATGAGTTAGTGGGGAACAGATGCGGTACTCACCGAAGAAGCAAGGTTACTTTGCATTGTTCTTCCTCACTTTTTTTGCCCTGTGCGTTGGAGTTATTGAGCTATTACACCAAAATCAGCTCAGTCTGCACCGAGAGCGAGTTCAAGTTGAGGCCAAAGAACAACTTTCTATGCTCCGTTCCAATTTGGAAGCGGAACTGATGGCTGACATATACAAAGCCAGCACTCTCGCTACGCTTATCACATTGCTGCCGAACAGCGAAACACACAAGCTGAATTTGGCGGCGAATCGTATCTTAAGCAAAAGTAATCACATTACTGTTATTGGCATCGCAGAAAATGATGTCGTCGGTTATATATACCCTCGAAAGGGCAATGAGCGTGTGATTGGTCTTGATTATCGTAGCGTGCCTACTCAATGGGTTCAGGTACAAAAAGCCAAAGACATTGAAGAGATATTTATCGCCGGTCCTGTCGAGCTTGTACAAGGCGGTAAAGGGTTGATTGTGCGTGTTCCTGTGTTCCGCGATCCTCCGACTAATAAAGACTATTGGGGCGTTATTAGTGCGGTGATCGATTTCAATGGTTTGTTGAGAGAAACGGGTGTCATTGATTTTTCTTACCAATATCAAATGACGATGCGTGGCTACGACAGTGGCGGTGAGCTAGGTGATGTTATCTTTGGCAATCCGGGAAGAGAAGAGGACATTTATGCCAAAGAGCAAGTGTTCTTCCCATATGGTGGCTGGAGTCTGGCGGTGTACTCCAATGGTGAGTTAGAACAACAAGTGCCTTGGTATGTATTACAAATGGCGCGTTTAGTTGGCTATCCGATCGTGCTTGCTTTGAGCATTGCGCTCATTGTTATTTATCGCCTATACATTGTAGCGGACAGCCGTGCATTGCATGATGAGCTTACTCAGCTGCCAAATCGTCGTTACTTTATGAAGTCTTATCAACAGCAGTTTGAGATCGCCAAGCGCTATAAAAAGCGTTATAGCTTTGCCTTGGTTAACATCGACCTCGATCATTTTAAGCATATTAACGATACCTATGGGCATGACGCAGGGGACAAGGTGTTGGTGGCGTGTGCAGAAAGAATCAAAAGCACATTGCGCCGATCAGATATTGTGGCGCGAATGGGGGGCGACGAGTTTCTTATCATCGTGCATAACCCTAAGACTGAAGAAAACATTCAAGCGTTGTTGAAAAAACTGAGGTTTGCCTTGTGTTCAACGCCGGTGATCTATGAAGAAGAATTAATATACCTGCGAACCAGCATGGGTTACGCGATGTTTGACCCTGAAATGATTTCATCTCAGCAAATGATGAAAATCGCCGACGAGCGAATGTATCAACAGAAACACTATGGCGGCTAAAACGAATGGTATAGCACCCGCTTAAAACATTTAAACGGAAAGCCTCGCACACTTAGCGAGGCTTTTTCATTTAAGCCGTTCTTATCACTAAGAAAGGACATTGCTGATAAAGGGATTAGTAGCAATGCATGTTGTGGCATATTTTGCAGTTGTTTGCATTTTGCAAATGCGATTTGCAAAATGTGTGGTTAATAAATCATCAATATGCATCAAGATCGAAGAAAAAACGCAGTTTTAAAAGTTGGCACGCATCGTGCTTTATACAGAGTGACCCTTATTAAGCCGAGGGTCACCTAGCCAACTGACGTTGTTAGTGAATACACATTGTTCACAAGTATATACCGCCAATCACCTCATTGTGATTGGCGTTTTTTCTTTTTAGAGTTCAATAATTTGCCTCTCATCGCCCAAATCATCTGATTCGCCACACTTGTTATAACAACTTGGTTGCCTTGGACACACTGCTCCTCTTGAACAAATCAATCTTGCTTGAGTTTGAATCCCTCGTTCGATCCAATTGATGTTGAGAATTTTGGCAATCGTTGTGAGATCTTTCTTGATGTGCTGTGGAATCACAGTACTACCACCGGAAGACACACACAGTGATTTCAACTCTTCAGCAATCGCAATCGCATCACCACCTTGGGCTGAAATCGCTGGATTGAGGTCGATACCTGCACACAGAACGCGATTATTACCTGCAGGGTCAAATACGTTGACCGATTCACAGCAATAGATGCGAGGTTCGTTACCGACGTTAAGAATCGAAATTTGCGCCGAGCTGGTGTCCAGCGGTTGTGATAAGCGGCGGAATACCGCCCAGTGCTGACAAGGGTCATTGACTTTACGCATGTTTCCCCAAGGAAGAGGGATACCATTACCGCGATATACGGCTTTCAGTTTGCCCGGACCATAGGCATCAAAGTAATGCCAGTGTGGGTATGGCGACACTACCGTCATGCGGCGCATCGCGACAGAAGGCGAGACGCCCGCTTTTTTGTGAACATCAATTTCATAGCCAGAGCGGTCAAGTAACTGACGAAATGGCACTTTCGGACACAACAACGCCCCAGCAAAGAAACTCGACTCGAAATCGCGCCACGCTTGTAAAATATCTTGCGAGTTGAGTTCAGAGTTAGAAACCTGCGAACCGCTTTGTTCCCAGTTGTTCTGGTGACCAATCGACAACATGTTATTCATGCCGTCACTGCTGTGCAGCACTCGGTGCCCAATGTATACCGCTAAGTCGTACTTCAATCGAGTCGGGTAGTCTCGCATGCGCTTGTTGAGGTAGATGGTCCCTGGTGCTTCCATAAACGAGGTGATCAACTGCTTGGCACTCACACCGAGTTCATCAATCACATCTTGTGGCGCGCGGTCTACCCAGCGAATATCCAATCCCATGCTTTTCGCAATATCAATCAGATCCTCTACCGAAAGATTAAGACGTTTTAAGCCAACCTCTTCTGCCGCTCGTTCTAAGTCCGGGAAGTGGTTTTGGTGGTTCTCTTGATGCGCTCGAATCAAGAGATGAGCGAACTGACGCCCCGTGATGCCGGTTTGAGAGAGCATTTCCGGTATCGCGATTTGTAGGATGTCGTTAGAGAATAAAAAGCTTGGTTCGAGCGCCATTCCGTTGATGCCACCACGATTACCTTTGTTGGGGGTAATGGCTTCTAGCTCTGGTTCATCGTCCAAAAACCAAGCGGGTTCTTTTTGGAAAACTTCGGCAATCACTTCCAACATATCAATGCTCGGAACGCGTTTTCCACGTTCGATCATGGATAAGTAAGAAACTGACGGAGCGTATTCAGGATTAATCCTAACGCAACGCGCAGACAAATCTTCCATCGTTAAATGGTTGTTCTTCCTTAGGTTACGAATTTTCGTTCCTAAGAAGTGAGATTGGCGGATAAGACTTTTTGACACAGACATTTTGTAAAATTCACATTGTAAAATTTTTGTTGTGAAATTGTAGTCAATATTTCGCTAGTCTACATAATGAGCAGGCAAGGAAATTAACCATCAACTTCACAGATTTGCCTGAAACTTAAACAGAGGTTTTAAGTTTTTACTCTAGGAAGAGTGTTTAAGTGCGAGGAAACGACGATGAATATGCTGAACTTCGATAAAAAAGACATCCAACAACAAGAACGCCCATTTATCGCTGAAGCCGTATTTGCCGTCGAGGCGGTAAGTGCTGAGCAGCAGAGCGAGAAGCAAGTTAAGGCGAAGCAACTACTGGACCGTATGTTCCCATTGGAGAGTGGGTCACACCAAGATGTGTCAAGCTACGTGATCGACTACAGACACGTAATGGCGTACTTCAAGGACGGCACACACAGTGGTCTGAAAAGTCCAAAGCATTTTGTGGCGTACACAGGAGAGAAAGAAGATCCAAAATCGATCCTATTCAAAGATGAATCAGGCAGTCACGTTGAAGTAATGTTCGGTTGTCACAAAGGTACGGGTTGTGTGGAGTTGATGGACATTGACGACATCCAACTGGAAACGCGTACTACCTTTAGCCCTGAGCTAATTGGTAATGCACCAACCGCGATGCGTCATTGGATCAGCTTAATCAAAGGCGATAAGAAAGGAAAGCCAATGGCGTGCAGTGAAGACAAAGAGTACACCGCGAAAAATGGCGACGATTACTTCTTAAGCTACTGCTATAGCATTGATTAATGAGTTAAGAAGTACAGAGAATAACGAGCCAGCCCAAGAAAGACAAAACCCCAAGCACGTGCTTGGGGTTTTGTTTATATTTTCAGCCAGTTTGAATGGCTTTCGCCTGTTCGTTTTGACTGTGTTAAAGCGGCATTACGCGGTTACGACCGAGTTGTTTCGCTTCATACAATTGTTTATCAGCTTTGTTTACGATGCTATCGAGCGTGTCACCAACTTCAAATTCTGCAACACCAAAAGAGGCGGTGATGCTTTGTACTTGGCTCCCTGAACGTTTGTCACGAACACGCAGCTTTTCAATCATTCGACGAAGCGTATCAGCGTATTGTCGACCGATTCGCAGTGACTTGTTTGGTACGATAAGGGCAAACTCCTCACCACCAAAGCGATAAGCACTGATGCCGTCACGACAACTTTGTTGCAGTCGACGAGCAATGGCTTTGATCACGGTATCTCCGAATAGGTGACCGTAGTTGTCATTGAATGCTTTGAAGTGGTCGATATCCAACATGATCAGCGTCATTGCTTGGTTGTTATCGATCAGCATTTGCAGGTCGTTATCGAAAGCGCGACGGTTATACAGGTTGGATAAGCCATCGAACAAGGCGTCTTTCTGCACTTCTGCTAGCTGATTCTTAAGGCGAGAGATCTCTTCGCTAGCCGTTGTGAGTTGGCTATTTAGGAACTTCGTCGAGTGGCGTATTTCACGAGACTCTGCAACAAGCTGACGCACTACATTCATCACTTCTTCGATGCTGAGGCTATTGTCTTCAACTTTTTCTAGTTTGTTAAAGCTCTTATCCACCATGTCGGAGAAGGATGAGGTGTCGGTAATCGTGTCAGTCATCGAGCTAGAGACTTCGCCCAAAAGCACTTCTACATTTGTTTTGAGTTCTTCTAAGCTGGTTTCTGCTTTACTCGCAACATAGCTGTTATAGAGCTGCTTATGCATTGCTGGTGGGCAGACGTCATAGTTCTCAAGAACCATATCTAATTCTAGATTCAGCTCTGGGATAGTTTTGTCTACGTAGGTGTACCACAGTGCGTAGTTGGCTGGTGTTGCCGCTACGTGGTTTTTTATCATCAGTGGTACCGCTTTTTTTAGGTTCGCGGTTGATTTCTTAAATTCGTCGGTCATTTCTGCAGTGTTACAAGCAAAATGGAATTAAGCTAAGGGTAACGGATATAAAACAATATCGCTTTATTTTTTGTCATTTTTGCTTGGTTTTCTTAAAAAATATGAGCAAATAATCAAATGGTTTCATGAATATTAGTCTTGATTTTAAAATTTCATAAAATCCTTCGTAACATTCTGTTTACCATGAAAGTTTGAGTGATGGAGTTTTGAGCAATGTAAACGAAGTGCTGATCTTGACCAACTAAGGTTCGTAGAATCTGGCATGCGCATAACAGAAAAGTGCCAAAAGGAGCTTCGTTTGAACAAAACAATAGGACTGTATTGGTTTACCAATGATTTGCGACTGCATGACAACCCAAATCTGGCCAAAGCTGCAGAAGAAGTGGATTTTCTTATCTGTCTTTACTGTTATCCCAAGGTTTCACCATTTTTGGCGCACTATGCTCAAACATCCGTGTTTGGTCAGCCAAAAAGACAGTTTTTAGATGAGTCATTACACTGCCTCAACCTGTCTTTAAATGCACTTGAACAACGTTTGCTTGTTGTCGACTTGCATCCTTACCAAGCATTAAAACATGCCTTCAAAAATCTTGGTGTTACAAGGCTTTACGTTGATGCTATGCCGGGTTGCGACGAGCAAAATGTCATCGAAGAAATTAAGGCGGAGGAACGCCACGTAACGGTTGTTCAGCACGAAGTGCGAAGTTTATTTAGGTTGGCTGACCTCCCGTTCAGTCTCAATGCGCTACCTGATACCTTTACCCAGTTTCGTAAGCAAGTAGAAAAGCTATCTATTTCGCAACCTGCCGACAGAGTATCTACACTTCCGCCACTACCCAAAGGTCTCTCTTTACCAACATTGAGCTTAACTCGCGACTTAAAGCCAATGCCATTTGCTGGGGGAGAGCATGCGGGGCTTGAGCATTGTCGTCGGTATTTTGATTCGCCGCTTGCGAGTGAATACAAACAGACACGCAACGGTTTAGATGGCATGGACTATTCCACTAAATTCTCTCCGTGGTTAGCACATGGCTGTGTTTCGGCAAAAAGGATTGTGGACATGTTAAAGCGTTATGAAGCGCATTATGGTGCTAATGATTCGACGTATTGGATTTACTTTGAATTGCTGTGGCGTGAGTACTTTTATTGGTATGCGCGACGATATGGTCGGCAGCTGTTTCATTTTGGTGGGATTCGCAATCAAACGCCATTGACCAGCTTTTACGCCCATCGTTTCCAACAATGGAAAAAAGGCGAGACGCCATTCCCGCTCGTTAATGCGTGTATGCATCAACTCAATGAAACTGGGTACATGTCGAATCGTGGCAGACAACTGGTCGCGAGCTGCCTTGTACATGAACTAGGGCTAGATTGGCGCTATGGCGCTGCATATTTTGAGTCTCAATTAATTGATTACGATGTGGCTTCCAATTGGGGAAATTGGCAATACCTCGCAGGCGTTGGTGCGGACCCTCGTGGTTCAAGGCAATTCAATCTTGAAAAGCAGACACAAATGTACGACCCCAACCATGAGTTTATTGATAAGTGGGATGGGCATTGTGATGGTGCACGTTTGGATAATGTGGACATGGTTGATTGGCCGATTGCGATGGAAAGTCATGGCAATGCGTCTTCTACGGAGAAATCATGATGCAGTTTGATACCGTTCGGTTGATCTTGGGTGATCAACTCAATTGCGAACATACTTGGTTTCAGCAACCTGATGACCACGTTCTCTATTTGATTGCAGAGTTAAAGCAAGAGAGCACGTATGTGACGCATCACATTCAAAAAGTATGTGCGTTCTTTTCTGCAATGGAAAAGTTTGCGAAAGAGCGTCAGAGCGAAGGCCATCAAGTCTTGCATCTTACGTTGGATGATACCCAATCTTTTGGGGATCTTGAGCAACTTCTCCAGCATTTTGTCAGCGAAGTTGGTGCAAGCAAGTTTGAATATCAACGCCCTGATGAATACCGATTATTGGAACAACTTGCCAAACTTAAGCTCAATGGCGTAGTAACGCGTTGCGTTGATTCAGAGCACTTTTTGTTGCCGTTTGAAGAGATCGAAGAGCAGTTCCCGCAAGGCAAACACATCATGATGGAGCACTTTTATCGCCGCATGCGCAAGCGTTTCAACATCTTAATGCAAGATGGCAAACCTGTTGGGGGGAAGTGGAACTATGATGCGAATAATCGCAACAAACTCAAAACTAAAGATATTGAGCAGTTGCCACAACCTTTAATGTTTAGTACCGATGTCAGTGAGATACAAGCGCGATTAACACGTCATGGAATTAAAACGATAGGGCACTTTGAAGGGGATTTATTGTGGCCGATTAACCGTGCTCAAAGCTTGTCTCTACTTGCTCATTTTTGCCAAGTTTGCTTGCCTCTTTTTGGTCGTTTTCAAGACGCGATGACTGGGCAACACGACGCTAAATGGAGTTTGTATCACAGTCGGATTTCGTTTTCTCTCAACAGCAAACAACTACACCCGCAAGAAGTCATTGATGCGTCACTCAAGGCATTCCATTCAAACCCAGACATTAATATTTCTCAGGTTGAGGGTTTTATTCGCCAGATTTTAGGTTGGCGAGAGTACATCCGCGGAGTGTACTGGGCGAACATGCCTCATTACCCGAAAAAGAACGAACTGGAAGCGAGCAGAAAACTGCCTGATTTCTTCTGGAATGGCGAAACAAAAATGGCGTGCATGCGTAATGCGATTGGTCAGTCCCTTGACTACGCCTATGCGCACCATATCCAACGTTTAATGGTCACTGGTAATTTCTGTTTGCTAACTGAGATCGAACCATCCCAAGTGGATGAATGGTATCTCGGTATATACGTTGACGCGATCGAGTGGGTAGAGATGCCAAACACACGTGGTATGGCGCTGTTTGCTGATGGAGGTATTGTCGGCACTAAACCTTATGCAGCTAGTGGTTCTTACATTAATAAAATGAGTGATTACTGTAAGGGCTGCCATTACGACAACAAAGCACGCAGTGGTGAAGGTTCATGCCCATTCAACAGCTTGTATTGGCGTTTTATGAACAAGCATGACAAGCGATTGGCGACCAACCCTCGTATCGGGATGATTTTCCGCTCTTGGGACAATATGGAACCACAGCAACGACAAGCTATCCTTGGAACCGCGGAGCGCTACATGGAAAATTTGGAGAGCTTGTAATGGAAATATTGATCGTAGGTGGGAATGGCGGAATTGGATTTGCCATGGTTGCGTGCGCGGCGGAACATTTTCCTCAAGCTCGTGTTCACGCGACCTATCGTAGGCAACACCCCAACTGGCATCATCCCAATGTTATTTGGCATCAAGTGGATGTGACACAAGATGAGGAGGTGAAAGCGCTCAGTGAGTACATCGAGCATGTTGATTGGTTGGTGAACTGCGTGGGTATGTTGCACTCCCAAGAGAAAGGTCCGGAGAAGAATTTGAGTTCTCTCGACGCAGACTTTTTCCAGCAAACGATAATGGTAAACACCTTGCCCAGTTTACTGCTGGCGAAGTACTTTACACCTAAGCTCAAACGCAGCACACAGCCTAAGTTTGCGACTGTTTCTGCTAAAGTTGGCAGTATTAACGATAACCAATTGGGCGGTTGGTATAGCTATCGAGCCTCAAAAGCCGCGTTGAATATGTTCCTCAAAACCATGTCAATTGAGTGGCAAAGAATGCTCAAGCATGGCACGGTACTCGCGCTCCATCCGGGAACCACCGATACGGCGTTGTCTGCGCCTTTTCAAACCAATGTGCCAGAGGGAAAACTGTTCACGCCAGAGCGAGTGGCAAAGGATTTGCTGAGGTTAATAGAAAAAGCAACCCCGCAAGATAGCGGGGCGTTTTGGGCTTATGATGGCGCATTACTGCCTTGGTAAAGATTGTACTTACTGGGGCAAAATACGCACTAGAGAGGTTCGGAGTGACCTACGTCTTCGTTGATTTTCTTCTTCGGCAACGCTCAGAACAATAAACGATTTCATCCCAATTTCGCGCCCACTTCTTTCTCCAAGAAAACGGGCGCTCACAGACTGGACAGACTTTTATGGGAAGGTTGGATTTAAAACCTTTCATCGTTCTGAATGTTCACTCCTAATTCGTTGTCTTAAGCGAGTTTAGTTATCAAATAGGTACAGATAATCGTCGTAACCTAGGTTTGCCATTTCGCTTACTGGTACAAACTTCATGGCTGCTGAGTTCATGCAATAACGTAACCCTGTTGGTTTTGGTCCGTCTTTGAAAACATGACCAATATGCGAATCGCCAAACTTGCTGCGAATCTCTGTTCGTGGATAAACCAATTTAAAGTCGGTCTTCTCAACGATGTAACCTGGATTGATTGGTCTAGTAAAGCTTGGCCAACCTGTACCTGATTTGTATTTATCCGTCGATGAAAACAGTGGCTCACCAGTGACAATATCCACATATATGCCCGCTTCTTTGTTATCCCAGTACTCGTTGTTAAAGGGACGCTCTGTGCCTTCTTCTTGTGTTACGTAGTACTGCAGATCAGTCAACTTCGCTTTGATCTCTTTATCAGACGGTTTTTCATAGACCTTCAGTTTTGTCATCAGATCTTTTTCGTTGATAAGCTCGCGTAGTGTTTTTGGGTTGTCTTTACGATCCTCACCAAACACTTCATCTAGGTATTTATCTCGACCTGACGCATAGCGGTAATATTTGTATTTCAGGGCACTCTTTTTGTAGTAATCCTGATGGTAAGACTCCGCAGGGTAGAACTTTTCAAACTCAATAAGCTCCGTTTTAAGTGGCTTCGGATAAATCATCGCCTTGTCGATTTCCATCATAAATTGCTCAGCAATCTGTTTTTGCTCCGCATTATGGTAGAAGATCGCAGGACGGTATTGGGGACCACGGTCGACGAATGAGCCTTTGTCGTCAGTCGGGTCGATATGGCGGAAGAAGTAATCCAAAACTTGCTCGTAGTTAACAATGCTTGGGTCGTACTTCACTTCAATCACTTCTATATGGCCAGATTTGCCAGAAGAGACTTGTCGGTAGGTCGGATTTGCTAAATCACCACCTGAATAACCAGATACGACGTCCAACACACCCGGTAATTGTTCTAAATCTGATTCAGTACACCAGAAACAGCCGCCAGCCAAAGTAGCAATGTCGGTTTTGCCAGATGCGTTCACCTTATCCATGGTATCGGCAGTGCCTGTTTTACTTAATAAGATGAACAGTACAGGGAGTGTGAATGAGAATCCCACCAATAGCTTAGATACTTTCTTCATAACTTCCTCAAACGTCATTTTTCTCAATGAATGTTACGTAAGGAGACAGAAGTTAGAGCTAAAAAATTGCAACAATAGTGAAAAATTCTTTGCCCTTTTATACCGGAGGGCTACAGTAATGGCACCAAACAAACGCTCATTGGTGATAGGTTGCCGATGAGACAGAAGTAATAATGAGGGAAACCATGCAAGCAGAAGTAAAATGGGTCGAAGACTTTAAATTCCTAGGTCAGTCTCAATCTGGTCACTCCGTTGTGATGGATGGCAATGGCGGTGCGACTGCACCAAGCCCAATGGAGATGGTATTGATGGCTGCTGGTGGTTGTAGTTCTGTTGATGTGGTTGATGGATTGAAGTCAGCAGGTCAGAAAGTGGCTTCTGTTAATGCGAAGCTCACAACCGAACGTCGTGAAACGGCACCGCGTATTTTTACTCAAGTGAACATTCATTTTGAAGTGTCGGGTGAAGCCTTAGATCCAGAAATCGTAGCGAAAGTTGCTGCTGATTCGTTAGAGAAATACTGTTCCGTGTGCCTGATGCTCGGTAAGGGCGTAGAGATGACTCACAGCTGGGAAATCGTGTAACCGACCCTAGTGCCACTTAAATAAAATAGGAAAGAGAAAAGCGCGTGCTTTTCTCTTTTTTTATTCCTCTTTTGCATTAACCTAGCTACGTTAAAAGCTGTAGGAAAGATCCTGTGACCGAACTAGAGAAAATGATGTCAGGCCAAGTATTCGATGGCGCAGACAAAGAAATTGATGCGATTCGAACCCACGCAACTCATGCATTGATGGCATTCAATGGCAACACCGATGAATCCCAACGTGATGTACTGCAAAAGAACCTATTTGGCAAGGTTGGGATGAGCATCATCCGTGCGCCGTTCCATTGTGAGTTTGGTAAAACGATTGAAATCGGTGAAGAGACCTTTATCAATATGAATGTCGTGATGCTTGATGGCGCTAAAATCACCATTGGTAATCATGTGCTTATTGGACCAAGTGTTCAGCTTTACACTGCATCTCACTCGCTGGATTACCGTAGCCGACTAAAATGGGAAACGTTTTGTAAACCAATCACGATTGAAGATAGCGTTTGGATTGGTGGGAACTCAGTCATCAACCAAGGCGTAACCATTGGCGCTCGTTCTGTGATTGCTGCCAACTCAGTGGTGAACAGTGATGTGCCGCCAGATTGTTTATATGGTGGAACGCCAGCCAAATTGATTCGTAGTCTAAACGAGGACGAATAACCACACTTACTCATGGTGCTTATTCTCATAATCAATAAGCGCTTATTTACATATCAATTTCATTAATTTATAAATTTCATGTGCTTATTTTTGTTGTCTATGAAATTCATAAGAAGAATGTATGAAGCTGAAAGTTGTAAGTATTTGCTTAATTGTGGGGACGGCGTTCGTAAGTGCTTTGCTCTATTTTGACTCTCAAAAGCTCGTACTTTCGCAATGCGCTGACGAAGAAAAAGTGGAGACTTGGGTTCAATTCGTATTTGACTATTCAATTCTCAATGACTTCAGCATAGAAGCCTTGGAAGAGCGAATCGACGAGGATTTAGCCCTTTCGAATCTTATTCTCGCAAACTCATGTGTTCCTATGATTCGTAAGAGTGCTGGTTATGAGTTCTTTGATGCTCACAACGCTAAACCTGAAGATATGTTGTCTTCACATTACGAACTCAACCTGCAACACAGCAGTTTGTTGGAACGTGCGTATCAGGAACCAAATTTTTATGTCGTGTTGGTGTTAAGTGAGGACAGTAGTTACTTTGATTTTGAGTACAAAATAGCAGAAACATGGGGTGATTTATTTCCTAACTTCGTGGTTTCCGATGTACGAGCTGGTCCACTAGCTTTGGAGCATGAACTAGGGCACTTAGCATGGGCACAACATGATTTAGAAACGCTATCATCTCAAGTTCAAGGTAGAACACTTGAATCTATGACAGCTGAGGATAACCAGTTACAGATCAAGCGGTATGCTCATGCTGCATTATGTGGTGACTCCGGAACCATCATGAGCTACGAAAAGAACATAGTACCTATCTATTCCAGCCCCAATATTACCTATCAAGGTCGAGTTTGTGGAGACGCTGAAAGCGCAGACAATGCAAGGCTGTTAACCGAGTATGCTCGAGCATTGCGAGCCAAAGTTGATGCACGGTCATGGTAATCGTTACGTTGCTAAGAAATACCTACCTAGGAGGCTAATATGTCAAGAAAGACAGAAGTGTTTCTGTGTCCTAAATGTAGAGTGGAAACGCACCACGTTGTGGTTTTAGTTAGAAAGAAAAGTGCTTTTGAGGGTGATAAAAACCGCAGGAAGAAAGAGTTCATTACTGGGTTTCTCAAAAGTGCTGTCTTCGGTGCTTTTTTAGCTTCGATGGACGATTTTTCTCGTCATTTGATCTGTGAAAATTGTGGTAACAAAACCATTCAAGATTGAGCTGTCGCCTTGGCAGCTTACCCAGAGCATAAGTGTGCGTTTTGATTCGCTGAATATTCAAACCCGAAATTTATTGAGTTAGTGCTTTTACTCTTAACGTCTTTCCATGCCTGCTACTCAGTTTTTGATGAGAGACTGTCGGCGCTAACCTACTGCTATTGTTGATAAATAATTCAAACTTTATTGTAAGAAGAACAGAGAAAGACAACCTTAAGCTTCCCTTCATTTTTGAGAGTTGATGAGATAATTGATGCTTAAGTTTATTGACATTTGTGTCTTTTGTTTCACATTGTTGTGATTTTTGTCACATAAAATGCAAATTTATAAAAAATCGTCAAATGAATATAAATTCACAGATATGCAGCCCATTTGTGTTGTAATTAGAGTTCTCTGCCTTTAATTATTCATTTTGTGAATGTTTGTGTAATTTTTATTGACCTTAATGGGTGACTTTCTATTCAAACTACTCTTGGGTTACGTCAATATATTAGAAAACTCGAATTTGATATTATTTCCATCTTTTGTT
>NZ_JAPPTO010000025.1:0-82176 GCF_027587135.1 Vibrio sp. MM46 | reverse complement strand
CGGCTAATTGGCTTGCTAACTTGACCTCGTTTCTTTCGAAGCGTTGCCGTGTCAGCGAGGTGGCATTATAGAGATTGCGATCACATTGGCAAGCCCTTTTTCTCGTTTTTTTTGATTTTTTTATTGTTTGAGTGTTTTTTATTCTAAAAGGCGAGTTTTTGCTACTCTTCCCTCCAGATATCCCGATTATTAACGCTTTATAAGGAGTAAAGATGGGTTCTATTAGAAGTTATAAAGGTATTCGACCTCAACTAGGCAAGCGCGTATATGTCGACTCAACTTCTGTTCTTGTCGGTGATATCCAAATTGGTGACGACTCGAGTGTTTGGCCATTAGTTACAGCTCGTGGTGATGTGAACCATATCCACATTGGTGCTCGAACCAATATTCAAGATGGTAGCGTACTGCATGTAACCCATAAAAATACTGAGAATCCCAACGGCTATCCGCTAATCATTGGTAATGATGTCACTATTGGTCATAAAGTCATGTTGCACGGCTGCGAAATCCACGATCGTGTATTGGTTGGTATGGGAGCGATCGTTTTAGATAACGTTGTTGTCGAATCAGACGTAATGATAGGCGCTGGAAGTTTAGTCCCACCGGGGAAAAGGTTGGAAAGCGGCTATTTATATGTTGGTAGTCCAGTAAAACAAGCTCGCCCCTTATCAGAGAATGAACGAGCTTTCTTACAAAAGTCTGCCAATAACTATGTACAGAATAAAAATGACTACATAAACGAAGTAGAAGACGTCAACGACGAATGATGTAGTTGGTTAGCAATAAGCTAATCGATGATGATATTGCCTTCTTCATTGAAGGCTTCATCTTCAATTAGCTCTTCCGCGATTTCTTCTAGGTCGAATCGATAATCAATAAATACTTTAATTGCCGCTTGTTCAGTTTCAACCAAGGAGCCACTAAGCTTTTCTAGCTTCTGCTTTGTTACATAGCATTCAATCAGAGCTCCTGATTGCTGCGCGGTAAAGTTTACCGCTTGTAATGTTTTATCCCATGATTGCATATCTGGGAATAAGATGGACTGATTCATCGTTTACTGACCTTCAAGGTTCTTTCTTAATTCTCTAAGGATTTGTTTTGCGCCAGGGCGTAAACCACGCCACAGCATAAAGCTTTCCGCAGCTTGTCCCACTAACATTCCAAGACCATCATAAGCATGAGCGGCACCACTTTCTTTTGCCCATAAGTTAAAACTGGTCGTCCCTTGCCCGTAAATCATGTCGTAGCTCGTACTGTTAGCTGCAAAGATAGAAGAGGAGATAGCCGGCAGCTCACCGCTTAGGGAAGCAGACGTGGAGTTAATAATCACGTCGAACTCATCACTAATATCATCCATCTCTTTGGCAATGATAGAGCCATGTGCAATAAACAACTCCGCAAGCTCCTGCGCTTTGCTGAAGGTTCGATTAGTAATGGTTAAAGAACTAGGCTTTTGATCAAGAAGCGGCTTGATCACTCCACGAGCGGCACCGCCAGCGCCAATGATCAGGATCCGCGCACCTTCTAACACAACTTGATGTTGAAGTAGGTCTTGAACCAAACCTGCTCCATCGGTGTTATCGCCAATGATCTCACCATCATCTAACTTCTTGAGCGTATTGACTGCCCCGGCTAACTGAGCACGTTCGGTCAGTCTACTAGCAAATTGATAAGCATCTTCTTTAAATGGCATGGTGATATTGCACCCCTTGCCTCCTTCAGCAAAGAACAGCTTCGCTGCGTCAATAAAACCATCTACAGGAGCACTTTCTGCGGTATACACCAAAGATTGATTGGTTTGACGAGCAAACAAGGTGTGAATGAATGGCGACTTGCTGTGTCCAATAGGATTACCAAACACGGCATAGCGATCAATTTGCTGAGTCATTTCCTTACCTTTATTCCTTACCTACTATAGAGAAAAAACAGGGCCATCTGATTACAGATGACCCTATCACTATCTATCTATATAGAAAAGGAGATTCAACGCTCACCACTCTCGTGGCGTTAAGTATCGCTCGTAAAGTTCAGCCTCTGGAGAACCAGGTTGTGGCTCATAGCTGTATTCCCAACGCGCAAGTGGCGGCATCGACATAAGAATTGACTCTGTACGACCGCCACTTTGCAGACCAAATAGAGTTCCACGATCATACACTAGGTTGAATTCAACGTAGCGACCACGACGGTAAAGTTGGAATTCACGCTCACGCTCACTGAATTCAATTTCTTTACGACGAGACACAATCGGTAGGTAAGCTTGGCAGTATCCTTCACCAACCGCCTTGATGTAATCAAAACACTTGTCGAATTCCCACTGGTTTAGGTCATCAAAGAACAAACCACCAACACCACGAGTTTCATTTCGATGCGGTAGGAAGAAATACTTATCACACCAAGCTTTATGCTCTGCATAGACATCATCACCGAAAGGTGCACAAAGTTGTTTTGCGGTTTCATGCCATGATTGGCAATCTTCTTCGAATGGATAGAAAGGTGTTAGATCAAAACCACCACCAAACCACCAAATAGGCTCTTCACCCTCTTTCTCTGCGATAAAGAAGCGTACGTTAGCGTGAGAAGTCGGTACATATGGGTTGTGGGGATGGATAACCAAAGAAACACCCATCGCTTCAAAGCGGCGACCAGCTAACTCTGGACGATGCGCCGTAGCTGATGCTGGCATCTCATTACCTTCGACATGAGAGAAATTCACTCCCCCTTGCTCAAAAACGTCACCATCACGCAAAACACGGGTACGACCACCACCACCAAGGCGCTCCCCTTTTTCACGTTGCCATGCGTCTTCAACAAAGACGGCCTTTCCATCTTCTTGTTCTAACTGCTGACAAATGGAATCCTGAAGTGACATCAGGAACTGTTTTACGGCGTGCTTATCGATTGCTGACATACGTGTAGTACCTATTGATTGCTGACTAGCAGGGTTAGCCCTGTCTTAATATTTGCGAGGTTTTAGCATCACGAATTTCACTAGGCTTGTCACGACCGCTGGTTTCACCACGTAAGATCGCCACAAGTCGGTCACCCAATTGTTGCTCTACTTCTTCAGTCGTCATACAAGGAGGCTGACCAGTGAGGTTCGCGCTGGTAGAGGTTAGCGGCTTTCCGAAAGCATTACACATCTTTTGTACCAAAGGATGATCCGTCACACGCACTGCAATCGAATCAAATTGCCCCGATACCCAATGAGAAACTTTGTCACTCACAGGCATAATCCAAGTGTATGGACCTGGCCACGTTGCGTGTACTTTATCTAACTGCTCTTGAGTCAACTGAGATTCATCAACATAAGGCAAAAGCTGTTCATAGTTTGCCGCAATTAAGATTAATCCTTTCTCAACAGGGCGTTGTTTTAGCTCTAGCAATTTTTGAATCGCTTCTGGGTTATCTGGGTCACAGCCAACACCAAACACCCCCTCTGTTGGGTAGGCAATCACTTCGCCTTTTTGTAGTGCTTCTAGCACCTGTTCAAAGTTCTCCACCGATACTTCCTGATAATCTTGTCTGTTGTGTTTGTACTAAGTGTACAAATATTCATTCTCAGAGACTAAAGCAATTTGTTTATAAAATGTATCAATCGTATTTACAAACGCACGCAAACGTTTGCTTGAGGTAAAAATCCCCGTATAATGCGCACAAATTTATCAGCTCACCTAATTTTGCAGCTTGAAGGAGTTTGAGATGAAAGTCGGTATCATCATGGGTTCTAAATCAGATTGGCCAACCATGAAACTAGCAGCGGACATGCTGGATCAATTTGGCGTGTCTTACGAAACAAAGGTGGTGTCAGCTCACCGTACTCCTCAATTGTTGACTGATTACGCAAGCAGTGCTAAAGAACGTGGCATTAAAGTCATCATCGCAGGTGCGGGCGGTGCTGCCCACCTACCAGGCATGGCGGCGGCGTTTACCAGCGTACCTGTACTTGGCGTTCCCGTTCAGTCTCGCGCACTGAAAGGCATGGACTCACTACTTTCTATCGTACAGATGCCAAAAGGTATTGCGGTTGGTACATTAGCTATTGGCGAAGCAGGCGCAGCAAACGCTGGTATCCTAGCGGCTCAAATCCTTGGTACACATGATGAAGCGATCATGGCAAAAGTCGAAGCGTTCCGTAACGAACAAACGGAAACCGTATTGGCGAACCCAAACCCTGCTGAGGATTAATCAGATGCATGTACTAGTTCTTGGTGCGGGTCAGTTAGCTCGTATGATGTCTCTGGCTGGTGCGCCACTGAATATTCAAATTTCAGCTTACGATGTGGGCAGCGGTAATATCGTTCATCCACTGACTCAACATGTACTAGGCAACGGCTTAGAAAATGCGATCGAACAAGTTGATGTAATCACTGCTGAGTTCGAGCATATCCCGCATGACGTGCTTGATATTTGCGAAGCGAGCGGTAAGTTCTTACCAAGTACACAAGCTATCAAAGCAGGCGGTGATCGCCGCATTGAAAAGGCATTACTTGATGATGCTGGCGTACGTAATGCGAAATACTATGTGATCAAAACTCGTGAAGATTTTGACCGCGCAATTGAACACGTCGGCATGCCAATGGTTCTGAAAAGTGCATTGGGCGGTTACGATGGAAAAGGTCAGTGGCGTTTAAAAGAACCTTCTCAGATCGACATAATTTGGACAGAAATGGTGGAATGCATTGCTTCAACACCAACTCAAGCCATTGTTGCTGAGGAGTTTGTTCCTTTTAACCGTGAAGTTTCACTGATTGGTGCTCGCAGTAACGATGGCAGTATTGAAGTTTACCCTCTCGCAGAAAACATCCACACAAATGGTGTATTAAGCCTCTCAACAGCAATTGATGCTCCAGAGTTGCAAGAACAAGCAAAAGAGATGTTCACGGCCGTCGCCAATAGTTTGAATTACGTTGGCGTGCTAGCCCTGGAGTTCTTCGACGTTGACGGCAAGTTGCTGGTTAACGAAATCGCACCACGCGTACACAACTCAGGTCACTGGACTCAGCAGGGTGCAGAAACTTGTCAGTTTGAGAACCACCTACGCGCTGTGTGTGGTATGCCTTTAGGTAGTACTAAGCTCGTTCGCGAGACCTCGATGATCAATATTCTCGGTGAAGATACCTTGCCAGATGCGCTACTCGCGATGAATGGTTGCCATATTCATTGGTATGGCAAAGAGAAACGAGAAGGTCGTAAGATGGGTCACATCAACGTATGCGGTGATTACACTGGTGAGTTGAATCGTAGGTTGTGTGCATTAACAAACGTGCTTGATGAAGAAACCTTCCCAGCAGTTCATGAATTTGCCAAACAGTGGCAAGCATAGAAAAGTTGATAAATAGACAACAAAGGGTCGCATGATGCGACCCTTTTTAATTTTGCCTGAGATTTATTGTGATTGTGTATGCTGGCACTTGCGACTTGCACATTGCAACTTAACCCCGCTGGCGAGTTTCTTTTCTACCAACAAGGTAAACCCGCATTCCTCACAGCGACCTCTTACAGGTGGTAAGTTTACCGCAAACTTGCACTTCGGATAGTTATCACACGCGTAGAATGTCTTACCAAATCGGGTCTTACGTTCAACTAAATGCCCTTTACCACACTCAGGGCAAGCGTATAGCTCTTTCGATTCTTGCTCGGGTTCGGGCTGATTGATTGATTCGATATGATGACAAGTTGGGTAATGACTACAGCCAACGAACATGCCGTATCGCCCTTGTCGGAGCACCAACTCATTGCCACAGTCAGGGCAAGGCACACCTAACTCTTTTACGATGTGGCCATCATTACTGTGCAACGGCTTGATATAGTCGCAGCTTGGGTATTGGCTACAACCAAGAAAAGGACCATGTTTGCCATGTTTCAGCCTGACTTCCCCACCACATTTAGGGCACGGCTCTCTCTCAAGCGCATGCTCGTGTGCCGAGAAAAGGTTGTGATCGATTTTACTACTCATACTCACCGTTAAAGCAGAAGATATTAGTGAAGAATACCCTGTTCCTTGGTGTACAGCAGCTCTTCCATCAGCGTGTAGGCATTTTCGTTGCCAGGGACATTAAACAGAACCATAAGAATGATCCACTTAAGGTCTTCAAGCTCAAATTCATTGGTTTCTAGCCCCATTACACGATCGATAACCATCTCACGTGTTTCTGTGGTTAGAACATTAATTTGCTCTAAGAACAGCAGAAAACCACGACATTCAAGATCTAAGCGCTGCATCTCTGATGCCGTATAGATACGTGTCGATGCCGATGCTATGCAAGTTGAAATCGCTGAATGCTCATCACTTTGTTGCAATGCTGCCAGCTCTTCTAACCAGACAAGGGCTTTGTAGATGTCTTTTTGCTGGAAGCCTGCACGAAGCAATTCATCTTCCAACTCGTCTTGTTCGACCTGTAACTCTGCATCGCTATGGATGTAGGTTTCGAATAGATACATAAGTATATCCATCATCATAGCTAGCCCCTCCCCTTTCGAATATAGCCACCGGATACTGCAACAACATGCCCTGAAAGCTCAAGCTCTAAGAGCTGCATCATGACTTCTTGGACAGGTATATTGGTCCTGCTTGCAAGAATATCAACTGGTGTAGCCTCATTTCCTACGTTAGCTAACAGCTGAGGAAATGGCAATTCTTCTTCATCAATTGGCGTAGAAAATAAATCCAAGCTCTGATTAATAGACCAGTCGAGCAAAGACTGTATTTCATTCAACACCTCTTGAGTGTTTTGTACGAGACAAGCCCCATTACGAATCAACTGATTACCACCACTGGCATTGGGAGCATTAATCGAAGCTGGTATAGCGAAAACTTCACGGTCTTGCTCAAGAGCGTAGCGAGCGGTGATTAATGAGCCACTCTTTTCTGCTGCTTCGACAACCAACACGCCAAGCGACAAACCACTAATGATTCGATTACGTCGTGGGAAGTTTTCTGCTCGAGGTTTCGCATCTGGGCGAAACTCAGAGACTAACGCACCGTTTTCCATCACTCGCCGCGCTAAACCTCGGTGACGGGCTGGATAAACTTGCTCTAACCCTGAACCCAATACCGCAATGGTTTTACCGTCCGCTTGCAAAGCACCATCATGAGCGTGTCCATCGATACCCAAAGCCAAACCACTGGTAACAATCAGATCATGTTTCACCAAATCTGCAGCGAACTGACGTGCGTGTTGAAGCCCATCAACACTAGCATTACGGCTGCCGACCATGGCAATTTGAGGTTGAGACAAACAACTCGCTTCTCCCTTTATAAATAGTAAAGGAGGTGGAGCGACCGTTTGTTTGAGAAGTGGGGGATACAGAGTATCCGCCAAAGTAACAATATGATGATGAGATGAGGCGCTAACCCAAGTAAGACAAGCGTCGACTTCTTTATCGACCTCAGACCATGCTTGCAGTTGCTTCGTGGTAAAACCCAAAAGCTGAAGCTGCTCAGTTGAGTATCCGACAATATTGCTTGGCGTATCTTTACTCAGCAGCTTATTCATCTTCACCCCGCCAATGCCTGGCAAGCAGCTCAGCTTTAACCAGGCGGCGAGGTCAGTATCATTGCGTAGTTTCATTCGTGGTCGATTCCTCAGCCAGAGGAGAAACCACTGATACCTCTTTATTGATTGGCTTAGTGCTATTGGTAATCAGTGCAAGACTGAAATATTCATAAGGACGAATGACCAGCAGTTCACCAACCTTACTTTGCGGCAAGGTGATCTTAGAGTCGAGTAAGCCACTGTCTTTCACAAAACCATCGCCACCTTTGAAAACCGGGTGCGCATCTTCTTTAAGATCAAACACACTGCCTTGGCGAAGTTGATCGGATGTTCCTTTATCAATCACAACCACTTGATTGGTTGAGCTAAATCGAATGCCCTCAATATTACCCAGCAATGCTGCAGAACTGCCTTTTGGTGATGGCAGTGGGTAAAAGGTCGTCGTGAAATCACCATTTGCTAATGTTTGGACCGGCAAAGCGATATCGTTACGAATAATCTCTTGCAGTTGAGTGGTGATCTTTAGTCCTGAGTACTCGCTTGATGCCTCGATAAGTTCCCCTTTTGCAATCAAACGTAAAGCGGTAATTTGCTTAGATACGTCTTCACGGGAAAATGTTTCGACTGGACGATAGATAGCCCAACCTGTCGCCGTTTGTTCACCACTAATATACAGGGTGTCCTCAGCAGTCAGATATTTACTGCCTTTGCTACTACCCATCACTTTAGCCGCGTTTTCTAGCGTTTCATCGTCCACCAAACGGTCCGACTTGAGGTAAGGCATAACCAAACCTTCAGCAACGGTTGGCACCGCTTTCTTTTCCGTGATACGAGCTTTAGGGCTGAGCTTTTTCACCGCTTTTAAGCTCAATACTGGTTGACCATTAATCCATACCAGCGACAACTTGTCTCCGGGATAAATAAGGTGCGGATTATCGATCTCTGGATTGACCTGCCACAAACGAGGCCACAACCATGGGCTATCCAGATACATTGCTGAAATATCCCAAAGCGTATCACCTTTGACCACAACATAAGTTTTAGGTGCGTCATCTTTGACGGTAAGCGGTTGGGAGTCCGTGTTTGCTACGGCATTGAAAGAGAAAAGTAACGGCAACGTAATGCGAGAAACGTTGCGGAAAATTCGATTCATGACCCTCGTCCTTGGTCTGTTAGGCAACTACCAGAATGGAAATTGGTATAAGGATGCTGTCATTTAGGTCATAAAATGTCTAGAATTGAGCCAACAAGGTTTGTGCTGTTACGGCACAGTTCAATATTTCGAGTGAATATGTCTGTATTACAAGTATTAACATTCCCAGATGATCGCCTGCGTACCGTTGCAAAACCTGTAGAAGAGGTGACACCTGAGATTCAAAAAATCGTCGATGACATGATTGAAACCATGTACGACGAAGAGGGTATTGGCCTGGCTGCAACGCAGGTTGATATCCACAAACGTATCGTAGTAATTGATATTTCAGAAACTCGTGATGAGCCAATGGTGCTTATCAACCCTGAGATTCTGGAAAAGCGTGGCGAAGATGGCATCGAAGAAGGCTGTCTATCGGTACCAGGTGCTCGTGCACTTGTGCCGCGTGCTGCTGAAGTTACTGTTAAAGCACTAGATCGTGATGGCAAAGAGTACACTTTTGAAGCCGACGATCTGCTAGCCATCTGTGTTCAACACGAACTAGACCATTTGATGGGTAAGTTGTTCGTTGATTACCTATCGCCACTGAAGCGTAAGCGTATTCAGGACAAGCTAGCAAAAATCAAACGCTTTAACGAGAAACAGCAAAACGCTTAATCTCGATACAATTTAATTAGAAGGAAGCCTACCTTGAGTCAGTCTTTACGTATTGTCTTTGCAGGTACTCCGGATTTCGCCGCCCGTCACTTGGCGGCGTTGTTGTCTTCGGAGCACGAAGTAATTGCGGTTTATACTCAACCAGATCGCCCAGCAGGCCGTGGTAAGAAGCTTACTGCAAGCCCAGTAAAAACCATCGCGCTTGAGCATGATATTCCGGTTTATCAACCAGAAAACTTCAAGTCAGATGAGGCTAAGCAAGAACTAGCGGATCTGAATGCCGACATCATGGTTGTTGTCGCTTATGGTCTATTACTTCCGCAAGTTGTGTTAGACACGCCTAAACTAGGCTGTATCAATGTTCACGGTTCGATTCTTCCTCGTTGGCGTGGCGCAGCTCCTATCCAACGTTCAATTTGGGCAGGTGATGCTGAAACTGGTGTTACCATTATGCAGATGGACATTGGTTTGGATACGGGTGACATGCTTAAAATCGCAACGTTACCGATTGAAGCAAGCGACACTAGTGCATCAATGTACGAAAAACTCGCAGGTTTAGGTCCAGATGCGCTGATTGATTGTTTAGCAGACATCGCAGCCGACAAAGCAGAGCCCGTGAAACAAGACGACGAGCTAGCAAACTACGCGAAGAAGCTGAGCAAAGAAGAAGCGCGCATTGATTGGAACGATGATGCTGCGCACATTGAACGTTGTGTTCGCGCATTCAACCCATGGCCAATGAGCCACTTTGAAGCGGCTGAAAACAGCATCAAAGTATGGGAAAGTCGTGTTGCGGATCAAACTAGCGACAAACCAGCAGGCACCATTTTGCAAGCGGACAAAACCGGTATTTATGTTGCGACAGGCAACGGTGTATTGGTTCTGGAACAACTGCAAGTTCCGGGCAAAAAAGCCATGTCAGTTCAAGATATTCTGAACTCACGTGCATCTTGGTTTGAAGTTGGCACTCAACTGGTTTAAAAACCAGATAACCGTGTCAAAGACCAATAATACGAACTTTTAGAGGGCAGAGATGCCCTCCTTTACTTTAAGGTACTTATCATGAATGTTCGCGCTGCGGCTGCCAACGTCTTGTATCTTGTCGTCGACAAGGGCCACTCACTTTCAAGCGCTCTTCCAGCGGCTCAACAAAACGTACGACCACGTGATCACGCTCTTTTGCAAGAAATTTGCTATGGTGCTCTACGTTACCTCCCTCGCCTAGAAATGATTGCAAACCAGTTGATGGACAAGCCGTTAAAGGGCAAACAACGCGTTTTCCATCACCTGATTTTGGTTGGCATTTACCAATTGAGCTTCATGCGTATTCCTGCACACGCTGCAGTGGGTGAAACGGTTGAAGGTACTAAAGAGCTGAAAGGCCCCCGCTTGCGCGGTCTTATCAACGCAGTATTACGTAACTACCAGCGCAACCAAGAAGAACTGGATCAAATGGCTGTCAGCAACAATGCGGGCAAATACGGTCACCCGAGCTGGTTACTTAAACTGCTGCAAGAAGCTTACCCACAACAATGGGAAAGCATTGTTGAAGCCAACAACCAGAAAGCGCCAATGTGGCTGCGTGTAAACCACCAGCACCACACTCGTGATGAATACTTTGCGCTACTCAAAAATGAAAACATTGATAGCACGCCACACACACAAGCAATGGACGCCCTAAAATTGGCGGCGCCATGCGATGTGATGAAACTGCCGGGCTTTGAAAAAGGTTGGGTATCGGTGCAAGATGCGGCAGCGCAGCTGTCGATTAACTATCTTGAGCCAAAAGATGGCGAGCTGATCCTAGACTGCTGCGCAGCACCAGGCGGTAAGACAGCGCACATTCTTGAGCGTACATCTGGTAGTGAAGTGGTTGCCATTGATTGCGATGACACGCGCCTTAAACGTGTGCACGAAAACCTGAAGCGCCTCAACCTTCAAGCAAAAGTGGTTTGCGGCGATGCGCGTAATCCTCAAGAATGGTGGCAAGGCGAACAATTTGATCGCATTTTGCTGGATGCTCCGTGTTCTGCAACTGGCGTGATTCGTCGTCACCCAGACATCAAATGGCTACGTCGTGCTGATGATATTGCCGCACTTGCGGATCTACAGAGCGAAATTTTTGATGCAATGTGGACGCAACTAAAACCTGGCGGCACCATGGTTTACGCGACTTGTTCAATCACACCACAAGAAAACGTGGAACAAGTAAAAGCGTTCTTAGCACGTACTGCAGACGCGCAATTAGTGGACTCCGATCCAAAGCAACCTGGTCGTCAGATTCTACCAGGCGAAGAAGATATGGATGGTTTCTACTACGCAGTGCTAACAAAAAAACACGCGTAACAGCATGCTAAATAGGGCGATTGAAGTGAATTCAATCGCCTTTTTCAGATAACGAGTAAAGAGTATGAAGATCATTATTCTTGGTGCTGGTCAGGTTGGCGGCACACTGGCGGAAAACCTAGTTGGTGAGAACAACGACATCACCATCGTCGACAAAAATGGCGACCGACTGCGTGAGTTACAAGACAAATACGACCTACGAGTGGTCAACGGTCACGCAAGCCACCCAGATGTTCTGCACGAAGCCGGTGCGCAAGACGCCGATATGCTTGTCGCAGTAACCAACACCGATGAGACCAACATGGCAGCCTGTCAAGTTGCGTTCACTCTGTTCAATACCCCAAACCGTGTTGCACGTATTCGTTCTCCAGAGTATCTGGCAGAAAAAGAAGCCCTATTTAAGTCTGGTGCCATTCCTGTCGATCACCTTATCGCACCAGAAGAGCTGGTAACGAGCTACATCGAGCGCCTCATCCAATACCCAGGCGCACTGCAAGTGGTAAGCTTTGCCGAGCAGAAAGTCAGCCTAGTAGCCGTTAAAGCCTATTACGGTGGTCCGCTTGTGGGCAACGCTCTGTCTGCCCTGCGTGAGCACATGCCACACATCGATACTCGTGTTGCTGCGATTTTCCGTCAGGGTCGTCCTATTCGTCCACAAGGCACTACCATCATTGAAGCTGATGATGAGGTGTTCTTCGTTGCAGCAAGTAACCACATTCGCTCGGTAATGAGTGAGCTTCAGCGACTTGAGAAACCTTACCGCCGCATCATGATTGTTGGCGGTGGTAACATCGGTGCGAGTTTGGCCAAACGCCTTGAGCAAACTTACAGCGTGAAGCTGATCGAACGTAACTATCAGCGTGCAGAAAAGCTGTCCGAGCAACTAGAAAATACCATCGTCTTCTGTGGTGATGCGGCAGATCAAGAACTGCTGACTGAAGAAAACATTGACCAAGTAGACGTGTTCATCGCGCTGACTAACGAAGATGAGACCAACATCATGTCAGCGATGTTGGCAAAACGCATGGGCGCAAAGAAAGTGATGGTGCTAATCCAACGCGGCGCTTATGTCGACCTTGTACAAGGCGGCGTGATTGATGTGGCAATCTCACCACAGCAAGCAACGATTTCTGCTCTACTAACGCACGTTCGCCGTGCTGACATCGTGAACGTTTCTTCACTGCGTCGTGGCGCAGCCGAAGCAATCGAAGCCGTTGCGCACGGTGACGAAACTACATCCAAAGTGGTGGGTCGCGCGATTGGCGATATCAAACTCCCACCAGGAACCACCATTGGTGCTATCGTTCGTGGCGAAGAAGTTCTTATCGCACATGATCGTACCGTCATCGAACAAGATGACCACGTCGTGATGTTCCTGGTCGACAAAAAGTACGTACCAGACGTCGAAGCGCTGTTCCAGCCGAGTCCATTCTTCCTCTAGGATTTTCCTATGGTCAACTTACGTCCCGTACTGTTTGTTATCGGGCTGGTTTTATCCAAACTAGCCCTTTTTATGTACGTGCCGACTTTGGTCGCGTTTTTCACTGGTACGGGCGGGTTCCTCGACTTCGCCCAGGCCGTAGTGATCACTCATCTCGCCGCTTTTATCTGTTTAACGATTGGTCGAACCGCCAAATTCAAACTCAGCGTGCGTGATATGTTTCTCATCACCAGTTTGGTATGGACTATCGCCAGTGCGTTTGCCGCCCTGCCATTTGTCTTTATCAACCATATCAGCTTTACCGACGCCTACTTCGAAACCATGTCAGGTATCACTACTACGGGTTCGACCGTACTTAGTGGCTTAGACAACATGGCGCCAAGCATCTTACTGTGGCGTTCTATCTTGCAATGGTTGGGTGGTATTGGCTTTATCGTGATGGCAGTAGCTATCCTACCGATGCTTAACGTTGGTGGTATGAAGCTATTCCAAACCGAATCCTCCGATTGGTCAGACAAAAGCAGCCCAAGAGCTAAGACTGTCGCGAAGAACATCGTATTGGTGTATTTGATGCTGACAGGCTTATGTATCGTGGGATACTTGTTAACTGGCATGAACCTGTTTGAAGCGATCAACCACGCATTCACGACTCTATCCACCGGCGGTTACTCGACATCAGACGGTTCGATGAACCATTTCTCCAACGGTGCTCATTGGGTTGCGACCACCTTTATGTTCCTCGGTGGTTTGCCATTCCTACTGTTCGTAGCGGCATTACGTAAGCGCAGTATCGATGTCTTGATGAAAGACGCCCAAGTTCGCGGCTTTGCTTACCTATTTTTGTTCTCAAGCTTAGTGGTCGCCGCTTGGTTGGTACTTCGTGATGGCTACACTATTTTGGATGCACTGCGAGTTTCAATGTTCAATATTGTTTCAGTGGTCACCACGACGGGTTTTGGCCTGGAAGATTTCACAGCTTGGGGCGCATTGCCATCGACATTGTTTGCTTTCTTGATGATGGCAGGCGCATGTTCAGGCTCCACCTCAGGCGGGATTAAAATCTTCCGTTTTCAGATCGCGATGACACTACTCAACAAGCAAATCATGAAGCTTATTCACCCTTCAGGTGTTTTTGTTCAGCGCTACAATCAACGCCCTGTAAACGACGATATTGTTCGCTCTGTGGTGGCGTTTGGTTTGATGTTTTTCATCACCATCATCTTCATTGCTGGTTGTTTAAGTGCTCTCGGCCTTGATCCAGTCACCAGTATTTCGGGGTCGATTACCGCAGTTGCAAACGTGGGACCAGGGATGGGTGACATCATTGGCCCAACGGGTAACTTTGCCCCACTGCCTGACACTGCAAAATGGTTATTAAGCTTTGGTATGTTAATGGGGCGTTTGGAAATTCTGACTATTCTTGTACTGTTCTTCCCTGCGTTTTGGCGCCGTTAAACAGACTCAAATAAAAGGTATAACAATGAAAACATGGATCACTCTGGCGACCCTACTCGCCTCTTCATCCGTTTACGCAGCTGAAGTCGTGAAGCTAGCAGATGGGCGCGAAGTAAAATTGAATGACGACTTCACATGGGAGTACGTCGTGAAGAAAGCAGCGTCTGAAAACACATTAGAAAAAGTTGAGGCGGTAGAGGCGGCTGCGGTTGTTGCATCAACAACAGCCGTAGAAGCAGTCACCACGCAAACCACTAAAGCACCTGAGATTGCAACAATTCCAGTCGTAAACAAAAAAGTGGGCACAACCATAGTCGTGAATGCGAAGAAGCCGACAATGCAGCTGTCCGACTCTGGTGTGGATGTGTTGATTGGTTCAGCGCGTTATGAAGACGGTGAACTGATCCTACCGACCTCAGTAACCAATCAAAGCTCACAATCGGTGATTCAGGTTGAAGTGGAAGTACAGGTATTCGATATGTCTGGTAAACCGTTGGCGAAAGAAAGCGTCACAGTTTGGCAATCCATCAAACGTATGGCAGACACTTACCTACGTCCGCAACAAGCTGAGCAAGGTAAAGCAATCAAGCTGGCAGTACCACAGTCGCAGCAATACCAGTTCTCGGCAGAAGTATTAGAAGTGAAGACCCGCTAGTACAATAAAATATGCTTAGTCGAGTCTATTTCTATCAACTAGATAGGCTCGACAAAGTAGTAAATAGCGAAGAAATGGCATACACACCCCGCCAAAACAAAGCCGTGCCAAATTGCGTGATTAAATGGGATTCGTTTCGCTACGTAGAAAATCACCCCAATTGAATACACCAATCCACCCGCCGCTAATAGTGTCAAACCACCAATATCTAAATTAATCGCCAACTGATAAATCACAATCAGCGACAACCACCCCATCACCAGATACGTCATCAAAGATAGCTTCTTAAATCGATATACAAATGCAACTTTCATGATGATGCCAATCAGCGCAATGGTCCAAATCACAATCATCAGCCCAATCGCTAATGGAGTACGCAGACTCACCAATAAAAACGGCGTGTAGCTGCCTGCAATCAAAAGATAGATGGCGCAGTGATCGAAGGTTTTCAGCCAACGTTTAGCTTTGGGATATGGAATGGCGTGGTAGAGCGTGGATGCCAGAAACAGGACAATCATACTAGAGCCGTATATTGCCATGCTGGTAATGGTCAACGTATCCGCTTGGTGGTCGATCGCCTTGATTAAAAGCAACACCAAACCAACGATGCCAAAAATCATCCCAATACCATGAGTGATCGAGTTGGCTAGCTCTTCGCCCTGACTGTATTGTGCTTTCTGTGGTGAGGACATGAACGCGCCTATACTAGAGTTTCGAATATTCACTCTAGTATGGCACATTAAGCTTACACGTGTAAGCTTAAATTATGATTCGTGGGCAGCAGTGGTTTGCTCAAGGTAATTCAGTACCAGCGGACCTACATCTTCTAATTGGGTGCTAACTGGAATGCTCAGTTCTCGTTTAAGTTTGCCGCTGCCTAGTAGGCTCGCCAACATGCCACTCGCCCCACTTCGTGTACGGTCAACTTCAAACCAAAGTTTAAGAGCCCGCTCGTCGCGATGAGCAACAAACTCTAATTCACGCCATACGCCATGATATGGTCCATCGGTTGGCACCATTTCAAACTCTTGCACGAATGGCAAATCAAAGCCTTTCACTTCTTCACACTCGACTTGGCGGATACGCAAACCTTGCGATTCAAAAGCAGACAAAATGGCATCCATAAGTGGGTCAGGTCTAACAGTAAGAATGTCTTTGTCGGTAGGGTCGAGCGCCATCGCAACGTCTAGGCCGGTCTCTAGCCAAACTTTGGCATCACCAATGGTCACAGGCGTATTCCAAGGCACATCGAGTTTAACCTCAAAAGTACGGTCTTCGCCGGGATGGATAGTAAATGCGTATGGGAGGTTCCACTTAGCAAGCACATGCGTTTGCGGTACCCGACGCATGCTGTGTCCTTCGCGAGCTCCGCGATCATCAGGCGCTTCTGCAATGTAACGGCAACAAAGCTTCAGATCGATGTTGTCGATCGCTTGTTCAGTCGCTCCGCCATACACGTGGATAGAAACATCAACGCTCTGACCGGGATACAGTACATCTTGGTTTAGGATCGAATCGACCTTAGCACTGCCGATCCCAAAACTCGCAAGTGTCTTCTTCAAAAATGACATATGCACCTCCTTCGTAGAGATCTCATACTACTACTGCTGATCATGGGATCAAAACAAATTTTCGTCTCGATTTCGCACAGAAAACCATAAAATCCATACAATTCAACTGCTCAACTATCGACCAATTATAGCAGGAGTGCTAACCTATACATGATATGCATGCATATCGTTATTCCTGATGCATTATTTGGATTGGCGAGAGCCAGAAGAGCCACCCTTCAAGCAGTTGAAGCTCAACTCATAATGAATCAGGCCATTACATCGGCAATGGATATGCCTGGCAGTTAGGTATCTAAATGCGCCCAACAACAGTCAGGTTCGCACATACTAATCGTAGTGCAATGCGCCGTCGCAGTGGTTTCACTACTGCGCCAAAGGCAAAACAAGTTGCGCCAGCAATGACTCTGGTTGAGAAGACAGCGGTTATGCCAAGTGTTCCAAACAAAGTTATCAAAGCAGCTTAATTAAAAAGCGCGGCAATCACCGCGCTTTTTTCTTTGCTCCCCTACCTTTCCTATTTGGTGTTCGCCAAGCAATTTGATACCTTTAGTAGCAAATAACACCTATAAATTCTGTGGAGAAAGAAATGAAGTGTCATCGTATTGAAGAGTTGCTTGAGCTTCTAGAGCCTGAGTGGCATAAAGACCAAGAAATGAACCTGCTGCAGTTCATCCTAAAGCTAGCAAATGAAGCTGGCTATGAAGGCAAACTGGAAGATCTCACCGACGACGTGTTGATCTACCACCTAAAAATGCGCAACAGCGGCAAAGATGAAATGATCCCAGGTCTTAAGAAAGACCAAGAAGATGATTTCAAGACAGCAATCCTACGCGCACGCGGTATCATCAAGTAAACCGCTCACACCCAAGTATTGATAAGCGACTCATTTGAGTCGCTTTTTTTATAACTAAATCAAACAGTTTAAAAAGGTGGTTATAACTGTTCAGTCATTTATCAGGTTAACTGTACTGACTTTTGTTGTTAAACGTTGACTGCGTTAAAGAAACGGAATTGTTATTGATTGTATAATCGCCGTTCATCAGTATTTACTAAAATAATTATGTTCAGCCATGAATCATGGCATGGACGAAGCAGCAATGTCATCGAGCGACATCACTAGAAATGTCGCCGTACATTATAAAAAGCCTAAAGAAGGATGTGTGCATGAGTCAGGATAAGATTGATATCAAAGATGTGACTCCAAAAACCTTTAACCCGAAAACCCACAAAGGGAAAGGGGATCGTTTCAACCCAAGTAATCGAATCTATGTTCGAGAAAGTAAAGGCACCTTTCAGAAACTCCGTCGCTACGGCGGTTGGTTTTTATTGTTGCTGTTTGCATTGGTACCATGGATTCCTTACGGCGAGCGCCAAGCCATTTTGCTGGACATCGGTAACCAGCAGTTCAACTTTTTCGGCACAACGCTGTATCCACAAGACCTTACCCTACTCGCACTGCTGTTTGTAATAGCAGCGTTTGGGCTGTTCTTTATCACCACCTTCTTGGGGCGGGTTTGGTGTGGCTACTTGTGCCCGCAAACCGTGTGGACCTTCATCTATATTTGGTTTGAAGAGAAACTCGAAGGCAGTGCAAATAAACGCCGAAAGCAGGACTCCAATAAGCTGACTGCAAATTTAGCCATGCGCAAAACCCTCAAACACATTGCGTGGTTTGCGATAGCTCTTGCGACAGGCTTTACCTTTGTTGGCTATTTCGTACCCATGAAGCAATTAGTCGTCGACTTTTTCACCTTTAATGCCAACTTCTGGCCCGTATTTTGGGTGATGTTTTTTGCTATTTGTACTTACGGTAACGCTGGCTGGATGCGCTCTATTATGTGTATTCACATGTGCCCTTATGCGCGTTTCCAATCGGCTATGTTCGATAAAGACACCTTCATCGTGGGTTACGACACCAAACGTGGTGAAAAACGTGGTCCTCGTTCACGCAAAGCCGATCCAAAGCAACTTGGTTTAGGTGACTGTATCGATTGTGATCTGTGTGTTCAGGTATGTCCGACTGGTATCGATATCCGGGATGGCTTGCAGTATGAGTGTATCAACTGTGGCGCGTGTATTGATGCATGTGACAACACCATGGAGCGCATGGGTTACGAGAAAGGTCTGATCAACTACACCACAGAGCATCGACTCTCAGGTAAGAGTACCAAGGTCATGCGTCCAAAGCTGCTTGGTTATGGAGCGGTACTGTTGGTTATGATTGGCTTATTCTTCTTACAAGTGGCATCGGTTGATCCAGCAGGCATGAGCGTGCTGCGTGACCGTAACCAATTGTTCCGCGTTAACAGCTCTGGCGAAGTAGAAAACACCTATACCTTAAAAGTGATCAACAAGACCCAACAAGTTCAAGAGTACGACTTGAACGTCGAAGGTTTGAGTGATGTCAGCTGGTATGGCAAACAAACCATTCAAGTTGAACCAGGAGAAGTATTAAACTTACCAATGAGCCTTGGCGCAGATCCTGACAAGCTAAACTCTGCGATCACAACAATTCAGTTTATACTCACCGATAAGAGCAACGAATTCACTATCGAAGTGGAAAGTCGATTTATCAAGAAGCTATAACTTCGATGATTAATGGAAAAAGGCTCAGCAATGAGCCTTTTTATTTATATGTCCCAAGGCACCTTCAACTTTGATGCCCTCACGCCAGACTTTATGTGGTACGCGTTAGAGAGCATCGGTATTCGAGCGGAATCTGGATTTCTCGCTCTCAACAGTTACGAAAACCGTGTTTACCAGTTCACCGATGAAGAACGCAAGCGCTATGTGGTGAAGTTCTACCGTCCTGAGCGCTGGAGCAATGAACAAATTCAAGAAGAACATGACTTTACCCTTGAATTGATCGACAACGAAATCCCAGTTGCTCCACCCGTGCGCATCAACGGACACACCCTACACCATTACCAAGGCTACGGCTTTGCTTTATTTGAGAGTGTGGGAGGTCGTCAATATGAAGTCGACAACTTAGATCAGCTCGAAGGTGTGGGTCGTTTTTTAGGGCGAATCCACAAAGTAGGCAGCCGCCAAGCCTTCCAGCATCGCCCAACGATTGGCTTGCAAGAATATCTTTATCAGCCAAGAAAGATTCTGCAAAACGCTAACATGATCCCAATGCATTTAGAGAACAGCTTCTTCAACGATTTAGACATGTTAATCAAATCGATTGAAAGCCACTGGCAGGACGGTTTTAATACCATTCGCCTACACGGAGATTGCCATCCGGGCAACATCTTATGGCGCGATGGTCCCATGTTTGTCGATTTGGATGACTCACGTAATGGTCCAGCAGTGCAAGACTTATGGATGCTACTCAATGGTGAGCGCCAAGATAAACTAATGCAGTTGGATATCGTCTTAGAAGCTTATCAGGAGTTTTGTGACTTTAACTCGGCAGAATTGAAACTAATCGAACCACTTCGCGGTCTACGAATGGTGCACTATATGGCATGGCTAGCAAAACGTTGGCATGACCCGGCATTTCCGCTCGCTTTTCCATGGTTCAATGAGCCAAAATACTGGGAAGGTCAGGTCCTTGCATTTAAAGAGCAGATTGCCAACTTAGAAGAAGCACCACTGTCTTTAATGCCTCAATGGTAAGTCAGGCCGAACAATTCAAAATGGAGATATTTAAATGAAAAAGCTGTTCGCACTGTTTTCTATGCTGATGCTAAGCCTGTCGGCACATGCAGCGCAATTCAAAGAAGGTGAACATTACAAAGTATTGGATCTAGAGGCATCGAAAAAGCCTGTCGTGACTGAGTTCTTCTCTTTCTACTGCCCACACTGTCATTCATTCGAGCCTATCATTCAGCAGCTGAAACAAAAGCTACCTGAAGGCGTAAAGCTACAGAAGAACCACGTATCCTTCATGGGCGGAAACATGGGACCTTCAATGAGCAAAGCATACGCGACCATGGTTGCTCTAAAAGTAGAAGATAAGATGGTGCCTGTGATGTTTAACCGTATCCACAACATGCGTAAGCCACCACGTGACGATGCTGAAATTCGTCAAATCTTCCTAGACGAAGGTGTGGACGCGAAAAAATTCGACGCAGCATTCAAAGGTTTCGCAGTCGATTCAATGGTTCGCCGTATGGACAAGCAATTTGAAAACAGCGGTCTAACAGGCGTTCCTGCAGTTATCGTTAACAATAAGTACCTAGTTCAAGCGCAAGGCATTAAGTCAATGGACGAGTACTTTGCACTAGTAAACTACTTGCTAACGCTTAAGTAATCTGAGCAAATAAAGAAGGGGAGCAATGTGCTCCCCTTCTTTATTTGTGTATTTCTTGCAGCAGTTGATCTTTCTCCTGCCAAACATCACCAAGCCATTGTTGGAATTGGCGTTTATACGGCTTGTCATTAAAATAATCGCCCAATACACGTTCGTCGACAGGAAGCACTTTCACACGCACGACAATCTTGGTCATACGCCCCATAAGAATATCTTTAAATGGCTTCTCCGTATTCTCTGGATATGCCAAGGTCACATCAATGATGTTCTCAAATTGCTCACCCATTGCCGCTAACGTATAAGCAATACCACCTGATTTTGGCTGCAACAAATATTGATAACCCGCTCGACTTTTACGTTGCTTCTCTTGTGTAAAACGCGTTCCTTCCACGTAATTCACTACTGTAGTTGGTGTATGTTTAAACTTGGCGCAAGAGCGGCGCGTCGTTTGCAAATCTTGTCCACGTTTATGTGGATTACGAAGCAGATATTCACGAGAATAGCGACGCATAAATGGCATATCTAATGCCCAACAAGCCATACCAATAAAAGGCACGTAAAGTAGCTGTTGTTTTAGGAAAAATTTAGGCATAGGAATGCGATCTTTAAATACGCAGCACAGTACAACAATATCAGTCCAACTAAGATGATTACTGATCAGTAGGTACCAACCATCTTTCTTTAAGTTTTCTCCGCCTTGAACATCCCATTCAACGCGATTAAACAAAGCAAGGATGCCTGCATTGACTGTAGCCCAAACCCACATCATTTTGTTTGCAGCTTCGGTACCCTTGGCTTTGAGCTTTGCTGTTGGAAGCAAAAGCTTAAAAATGGCAATGATACAAATAGCGATGGAACAAATCGCAGAATTTATAATCACAAAAGAAGCGTTAAAAATGAGTAACAAATATGCCAACATGGTAACCAATCAGTAACTAGTGTACGTGAACAATAAAACAGCGTGTAATTATACGAATCCGTTGCCACATTGGAATATTTGTAATAATGGTCAGATTTGTTTCACTGTAAAACCGGACCAACGCTCAACTAACATTCTTCATTCGACAAACAAGGAGAAAGCGAATGAATCCAAGGCTAACCTTACTGCCTTTGGCTCTTATCGTCAGTACAGCTCAGGCTCAACTTGCTGAAACAGCAGGTTTTAGCGGTGAAATTTCGCTCAATGCAGGCTTCGTTTCATCAGAATCTCATTTCAATACCGATAATAGCAGCACCATCAACTCTCTCGATCAAAGCGCTGAGAGTGATAGCTCCTTTATTGCTGCGCCATTAGGCAACATCGCTTATACATTTGGTAGCAAACTCAACCAGCAAATATACGTTGGTACTACGCGTGCCGATATTGCAGTGGGTACTTTAGCGTTCCAGTTAGGATATCAGTACCAATTGCCATCAGGCACAATATTAGATGTCTCTTACCTTCCTACCGTTTTAAAAGGTGAAACGTGGCGCAACCCATATAAAACAGGCTCTGCAAGACAAACCACTGACGAAGGTGGCAACGCGTACCGCTTCCAAATCAAACGCTTCTTAGATGACAACTTTAACCTTGATTTGGCATACGCAGACAAAGATGTGGAAAAAGATGAAGTCACTGACCACACTTTAGCCCGTGACGCGAAAGTATATTACGTAAAAGGCGATTATCGTATCCCGTTGAGTCGCACATCAATGCTACAACCTGCTTTAACCTACATTAATCAAGATGCCGTTGGTGATGCCGAGTCATTTGATTCATATGGTTTAGACTTAAGCTGGTTCCAATTTATGAACCGTCACCGCTTTGCCTTAACCGCTGGCTACACAATGAAAGACTACCAATCAGCAAGCAACACGTTTGGTAAAACACGTAGCGACGACACATTAAGTCTGTTTGCGGCATACGAATACGAAAATGTATTCGATTGGCAAAACTGGTCGTTCATTTCTCTGGCTGGCTACAGCAATACCGATTCGAATATCACTTTCTACGATGAGAAAGAATATTTAGTTTCAGTTGGTATGAACTACAACTTCTAAGATCGATTCTCGCAGTAAATGGGATCCATTTGCTGCGAGTATAAAATGGACTGATCGTCACAATAAAAACAATTCATTGCTCAAACAATAGCCAATCGAACGCTCTTGTGGATAATATGCGCCCTATTTATTATTTGCGAGAGCCATACATGCACATCGATCCTCAATACGCTTCCGAACAAAACTTAATGAGCGTTCTTTCCAAGAACTTTCCGGGTTTTATCGCTGTGCGAAAAGAGACAGGTGAACATGTCGCCCTCAACCAGCGCTACCGTGCTTTCTTCGAAGAAGACATTCTCGGCATCAGCTTAGACAACATGATCAGAGATTGTGATAACGAAGACCTACGAGATCTGTTACTTCAATGCAAACGCAATGACCAAGCTTTGATCGACAGCAAAGCCCCGATGCGAGTGGATATTGAAACCTTTCAAAATCACCACTTTGAATCGATGCGCTACCTTACCGAAGTTAATGGTGAGCGTCATATCGTATTGATGGCATGGGATATAACAGCGCGTATCGAAGAACAAAACCAGTTAAAACAAAGCCTGCATTACGATCACCTAACAGGTGCATTAAATAAAAAAGCGTTGATGTCAGCCATACAAAAGGGCTGTGACTGCTGCGTTGTGGCTTATCTTGATTTGGATAAATTCAAGCAAGTTAACGACACTTATGGTCATGCTATTGGAGATAAAGTACTGATCGACTTTGCCACCTTAATGATGCAAAAACTGGGAGAGAATGGCACGCTCTACCGGGTTGGTGGTGATGAGTTTGTCGTCCTATTTGATTGCATGCCATTATCCAGTGCTCAAGACATCCTGTTGAATATTCGCCAATTTGTAGAAAATGATATCCATCTACATGGTATCTCATTCAGTTTTGGCTTGGTGGAGTGCCAAGGGAGTCTTGAGCAATGTATCGAGCGTGCTGACCAAGCACTCTACCAAGATAAACGCAACCGAAAGCAGGCTTAAATTTATACTGCCTGCGCCGTCAACTGTTTGAGTAATCTATCCATCGCTCGATACCCCAATGCTTCAGCAAGGTGAGTTCGTTCAATTTGTGGTGAACCTTCCAGATCAGCGATAGTACGCGCAACTTTGATGATGCGGTGATACGCGCGAATCGACAATCCCAAGCGGTGCAAAGCGTTCTCTAGAAACTCGGCATCGCTTTTTTGTAGCGGGCAAAACGCTTCAATCTCTCGACTGCCCAACAGTGCATTAACCTTACCGCTGCGATTGAGCATATCATTGCGTGCTTGATTTACTCGTTCCTTGACCGCCGCTGTTGGTTCCCCTCGATCGCCCCCTTCAGATAATGTGCCTTTCGGCAGAGCAGGAATTTCCAGCGACATGTCAAAACGATCTAGAAGCGGACCTGATAAACGTCCAAGGTAGCGCAAAATAGCTTGTGGATTCGTCCGTGCTTGATTCCCTTCATAATATCCTGTCGGACTGGGGTTTAATGCACCAACCAATTGGAATCGAGCAGGAAAGCGCGTTTTACCTTGCGCTCTAGAGATAATAATTTCTCCTGACTCCAAAGGCTCTCGCAAAGAATCGAGCACCTTACGGTCAAACTCCGGCATCTCATCTAAAAACAACAACCCATTATGGGCTAGAGATATCTCGCCCGGTCTTGGTACTGAGCCACCTCCGACTAAAGCAGCCATTGAGCTGGAATGGTGCGGAGCGCGGAACGGTCGTGTTTTCCAATTGTGTTCATTGATTTCACTTTGAGTCAGCGACGCCACAGAAGCGGTTTCCATGGCTTCTTCATCGCTCATCTCTGGCAATAAATCACATAGCCGTGATGCTAACATGGTTTTACCTGTACCAGGAGGGCCAAGAAAAAGTAGGTTGTGATTGCCAGCCGCAGCAATTTCTAAAGCGCGTTTACCTTGTTGTTGACCAATGATGTCTTGTAAATCACGACCGTGCGTTTTGGTCTCTTTTTTCTTCGGGGTTTGATATAAATTCAATTGATGCTGACCACAAAGCTCAGCACACACTTCCAGTAACGATTGGGCTGATTTATGCTGCTCTTTCCCCACTAATGCCGCTTGATCACCATTCGCATGAGGCACCACTAAACGACGCTGTTTTTTGTTCGCAGCCAACGCAGCAGGTAGCACGCCTTTTACAGGTCTCAGCCCTCCAGAAAGGGCTAATTCACCAACAAATTCGTAGTTTTTGAGCTTATCTGTCGCGATTTGTTCTGAAGCAGCCAAAATCCCTAATGCAATCGGCAGATCAAAGCGCCCACCTTCTTTGGGCAAGTCAGCAGGAGCCAAATTGACCGTAATTCGTTTTGCTGGGAACTGAAAGTTGGAATTAACGATCGCACTTCGGACACGATCTTTCGATTCTTTTACTGTGGTTTCCGGTAGACCCACCAGCGTAAACCCCGGCATCCCATTGCTGATGTGGACTTCCACGCTTACCGACGGCGCTTGCACACCCACACTTGCTCGACTATGAATGATTGCCAGCCCCATAATTTCCTCAAATTTTTGTTCGTTATATAACCAGATGTTTTCTATATGGATATGTTATATAGCCTGTCCAGAATGGTACTTAATGTGAAAAAAGAATGACTTTTTGCTTGTCATGCAGCAGATTTGTGTGTTACCACTAATGACGCAAACATTTTCGTAGAACATTACACACTACTTTTTAACGAAAAAAAGAACGACAGACAGATGAACTTATTCGCTCACAACAACTCACTGCTAGCCCTGATTATCGTGGTCATTATTGGCACCGCGCGGGGTATTGTGGGCGAAAGATAACCACAAATTACGAAAAACCCCCGCACTGAAAAGTCCGGGGGTTTTTTTACAACTACAAGTTGTCATCTGTCTAACCCTCAGACAGCTTAACGGGAAGAATGGGAGTGCACATGAAGTGCAAAACACATGGCGATAGCTACGAGCCACAACGTAGCAAAGGAGGTTTACGATGACCGGTGCAGAACTAGTCGTAGCCGCTTTAAGGCAACAAGGCATCGAAACGGTGTTTGGGTATCCGGGTGGAGCCATCATGCCGATCTACGATGCCTTGTATGACGGAGGTGTGGAACACATCTTATGTCGTCATGAACAAGGGGCTGCCATGGCCGCCATAGGGATGGCCCGCGCAACACAAGACGTTGCGGTTTGTATGGCAACTTCCGGACCAGGAGCCACCAACCTTGTTACTGGTCTTGCCGATGCCTTTCTCGATTCCGTTCCTCTAGTAGCCATCACAGGTCAGGTTGCTAGCTCTCATATCGGTACCGATGCATTCCAAGAAATGGATGTGATTGGTATGTCCCTAGCTTGTACCAAACACAGCTACCTAGTGACCGACATTGAAGACCTTGCTCCAACACTTGCCGAAGCGTTCGAAGTTGCAAAAACAGGTCGACCAGGTCCAGTGATTGTCGATATCGCCAAAGACGTTCAGCTTGCCCAAGCACCCATAGAACTTCTGCCTCCTTTTGTTCCACCAGCCCCTCCATTAGCAAGTGAAGCCGATATCCAGCGCGCACAAGAAGTACTTGCCGCTTCAACTCGCCCAGTTTTATACGTCGGCGGTGGTGTACAGATTGCCAAAGCGACAGATGCAGTACGCGAGTTTCTACGGTTAAACCCAATGCCAGCGGTCAGCACGCTGAAAGGCTTGGGCACCATTGAACGTCATGACCCACACTATTTAGGTATGCTGGGTATGCACGGCACTAAAGCTGCGAACCTAGTAGTTCAAGAATCTGACCTTTTGATTGTGGTTGGGGCTCGTTTTGATGATCGTGTGACGGGCAAACTCGATACCTTTGCGCCGCATGCCAAAGTGATTCATATCGATATCGATGCAGCCGAAATTCACAAGCTTCGCCATGCTAATGCACCACTTCGCGGTGAAATCAGCAAGATTCTTCCTCAACTAGAACTGACTCAAGATATCTCCCCTTGGGTGCATCACAGCGAAAGTCTGCGTAGAGGATTCAAATGGCGTTACGACCACCCAGGCGAGTTGATCTACGCACCGCTACTACTCAAACAACTGTCTGACATGATGCCGGATAGCTCAATTGTGTCGACCGACGTCGGTCAGCACCAGATGTGGGCAGCACAACATATCCAACCACGCGATCCACAAAACTTCATCACTTCGGCCGGTCTTGGCACCATGGGTTTTGGTCTGCCAGCCGCAATGGGTGCCGCGGTCGCACGTCCTGATGATCAGTCTATCCTTATTACAGGTGACGGTTCATTTATGATGAACGTGCAGGAGTTGGGCACGCTGAAGCGTCGTCAGATTCCAGTGAAGATAGTCCTTCTTAACAACCAACGTCTTGGCATGGTTCGCCAATGGCAGTCGCTATTCTTCGACGGTCGTCATAGCGAAACCATTCTTGATGACAACCCAGATTTCGTGATGCTTGCAAAAGCCTTCGATATCCCGGGCAAGACCATCACCAAGAAAGAAGAAGTCGAACCGGCTCTCAAAGAGATGCTAGAAAGTAAGACTTCTTACATGCTTCACGTTTTAATCGATGAGGAAGAAAACGTGTGGCCACTTGTACCGCCAGGTGCATCAAATAGTGACATGTTGGAAAACACTTAAGAGGCAATCACATGGACAGATATTTACTCGACATCAAAGCCGACGACAAACCGGTACTGTTAGAGCGCGTTCTTCGTGTGATTCGTCACCGAGGCTTTGTGATCAAACAAGTCGCAGCTACCCAAAACCATGAAAGCAAAGTAGCCAGCGTAGAGATCATCGTCGACAGCGATCGACCTATCTCGTTCTTGGTCAATCAAATTGAGAAGTTGTGGGATATTCGTACCGTAGAAGTACTTAAGATCCGCAACGATGAACTCCCAAATCACAACTTACAACAACACGTAAGTGCATAAGGAAGGCAATAAATGGCAACGAAAACTGCAGATTACATTTGGTTTAATGGTGAGATGCTCCCGTGGGCTGAAGCGAACGTTCACGTTCTTACTCACGCAATGCATTACGGCACCTCTGTTTTTGAAGGCGTACGCTGTTACAACACGCCAAAAGGACCAATTGTCTTCCGTCACCGTGAACATGCGCAACGTCTAAAAGATTCAGCCAAGATTTACCGCTTCCCAATTCCATACTCTGTGGAAGAAATTATGGAAGCAACACGTGAAACCCTTCGCCAGAACAAACTCGACAGTGCTTACATTCGTCCATTGGGCTTTGTGGGCAATGTTGGCTTGGGTGTTTGCCCGCCTGTTGGCACTGAAATGGATCTGATCATTGCGGCTTTCCCTTGGGGGTCTTACCTAGGTGAAGAAGCGTTAGAGAAAGGTGTTGATGCGATGATTTCAAGCTGGAACCGTGCAGCACCAAATACTATCCCTACCGCAGCGAAAGCAGGTGGTAACTACCTATCTTCACTGCTCGTTGGCGGTGAAGCTCGTCGTCACGGTTATGATGAAGGCATCGCTCTCAGCGTAGATGGTTACTTATCGGAAGGCGCAGGTGAAAACATCTTTGTTATCAAAGATGGCGTCATCACAACACCACCAGCAACCAGCGCTATTCTGCCAGGCATCACTCGCGATTCAATCATGACCATTGCGCGTGATAAAGGCTATGAAGTTCGTGAAGCAAACATTGCTCGTGAAGCCCTTTACCTTGCTGACGAAGTCTTCATGACAGGCACAGCCGCTGAAGTCGTACCTGTTGCAACCATCGACAAAATTGAAGTAGGCAGCGGTAAGCGCGGTCCTATCACCAAAGAACTACAAGCGGCCTATTTCGGCCTATTTAACGGCACCACGGAAGATAAGTGGGGCTGGTTAGACTATGTGTACCCAGAACAGAAGTAAGAAGGATTAGGAAATGCCAAAATATAGATCAGCAACCACCACACATGGTCGTAACATGGCGGGAGCACGTGCATTGTGGCGTGCCACTGGCGTCAAAGAAGAAGACTTCGGTAAACCAATCATCGCAGTAGTAAACTCATTTACTCAGTTTGTTCCGGGTCACGTACACCTGAAAGATATGGGTCAGCTTGTAGCACGCGAAATCGAAAAAGCTGGCGGTATCGCAAAAGAATTCAACACCATCGCCGTTGATGATGGTATCGCAATGGGTCACGGTGGCATGCTGTACTCATTGCCTTCACGCGAACTGATCGCAGACTCCGTTGAGTACATGGTAAACGCACACTGTGCCGATGCTATGGTATGTATCTCTAACTGTGACAAAATCACTCCGGGAATGTTGATGGCATCAATGCGTCTCAACATTCCTGTTATCTTTGTTTCTGGTGGTCCTATGGAAGCGGGTAAAACCAAGCTTTCCGATCAGATCATCAAGCTAGACCTTGTTGATGCAATGATCCAGGGCGCAGATCCAAAAGTTTCTGATGAGCAAAGCGAACAGATCGAGCGCAGTGCATGCCCAACGTGTGGATCGTGTTCAGGCATGTTTACCGCAAACTCGATGAACTGTTTAACTGAAGCACTCGGTCTTTCTCAGCCGGGCAACGGTTCTATGTTGGCGACTCACGCAGACCGTGAACAGCTATTCCTTAACGCGGGTCGACGCATTGTTGAACTGACTCGTCGTTACTACGAGCAAGATGACGAATCCGCATTGCCACGCAACATCGCAACCTTTGATGCCTTTGAAAATGCTATGGCACTGGACATCGCTATGGGTGGCTCAACCAATACGATTTTGCACTTATTAGCAGCAGCGCAAGAAGGCGAAGTCGATTTTGATATGGAAGATATCGATCGCCTGTCTCGCCAAGTACCGCACCTGTGTAAAGTCGCACCGTCCACTCAGAAATACCACATGGAAGACGTGCACCGCGCTGGTGGTGTAATGGCTATCCTTGGTGAGCTTGACCGTGCCGGTCTACTGCACAATGATGCGCGCACCGTACTTGGTCTTTCCATGAAAGAGCAGCTCGCAAAATACGACATCATCCAAACTGAAGACGAAGAAGTACTCAAGTTCTACCGCGCAGGTCCTGCAGGTATTCGCACTACACAAGCATTCTCACAAGATTGTCGCTGGGATCGACTTGATGATGACCGCGCTGAAGGTTGTATTCGTGCCAAAGACAATGCTTTCAGCCAAGAAGGTGGTCTAGCTGTTCTATCTGGCAATATCGCACTTGATGGCTGTATCGTTAAGACCGCTGGCGTTGATGAAAGCATTCTTAAGTTCACTGGTCCTGCCGTGGTTTTCGAGAGCCAAGAAGACGCCGTTGAAGGCATCTTAGGCGGAAAAGTTAAAGCGGGCGACGTGGTTATTATCCGCTACGAAGGTCCTAAAGGTGGTCCGGGCATGCAAGAAATGCTGTACCCAACCACTTACTTGAAATCGATGGGACTCGGTAAAGAGTGTGCACTTCTGACTGACGGTCGCTTCTCTGGAGGCACATCAGGTCTGTCTATTGGTCACGCCTCTCCTGAAGCGGCAAATGGCGGTGCGATTGGTCTGGTAAAAGAAGGCGATATGATCGCAATTGATATTCCAAATCGTTCAATTTCACTCCAAGTATCTGAACAAGAGCTTGCTGAGCGACGTGCAAAACAAGACGAACTAGGCTGGAAACCTGTTGACCGCCAACGTGAAGTTTCATTTGCACTTAAAGCTTACGCAAGTATGGCGACCAGTGCTGACAAAGGTGCAGTACGAGACAAATCTAAGCTCGAGGGCTAGCTTTATGAGTCAACCCTTTCCCTTAAAACAGGAAAACCAATCTGGTGCAGATTATCTGCGCCAGATCTTGCGAGCTCCTGTGTATGAAGTCGCGACAGTCACCCCATTGCAAGAAATGCCTCGCCTTGCTGCACGCATTGGTAACAATGTGCAAATCAAGCGCGAAGATCGCCAGCCCGTGCACTCGTTCAAACTGCGCGGTGCTTACAACATGGTGGCAAGCCTGTCTGAAGCACAGAAAGCCGCTGGTGTCATTGCTGCATCCGCAGGTAATCACGCCCAAGGCATGGCGCTTTCGGGTACAAAGCTAAGCATAAAAACCACCATCGTGATGCCAAAAACCACACCAGATATCAAAGTCGATGCGGTACGCGGGTTTGGTGGCAACGTGGTGCTGCATGGCAGTAATTTTGATGAAGCAAAAGCGGAAGCTGAGCGCCTATCCGAGTTAAACGGTTATACCTTTGTCCCACCATTCGATCATCCACTGGTGATTGCAGGTCAAGGTACTATCGGCATGGAAATGCTGCAGCAAAATGGTCACCTGGATTACATCTTCGTACCTGTTGGTGGTGGCGGTTTAGCCGCAGGCGTAGCGGTGCTTGTGAAGCAGTTGATGCCAGAAATCAAAGTAATTGCGGTCGAGCCAGAAGACTCTTCATGCTTAAAAGCAGCTTTGGATGCTGGTGAGCCAGTCGTACTAGACCAAGTCAGCATGTTTGCCGATGGCGTCGCAGTAAAGCGCATTGGTGAAGAGACGTTTCGTCTGTGCCAAAAGTACATTGATGGGCATATCGCAGTCTCCAGTGATGAAATCTGCGCTGCTGTGAAAGACATCTTTGAAGATACTCGTGCTATCGCAGAACCTTCCGGCGCACTAGCTCTAGCGGGCTTAAAGAAGTTTGCTGAGCAAAACAAACTCGAAGGCAAAAATCTAGGCACCGTACTGTCAGGCGCCAACACCAACTTCCATGGTTTGCGTTATGTTTCTGAACGCTGCGAGCTTGGTGAGAAACGTGAAGGCCTGCTTGCGGTCACCATTCCTGAGCGTCAAGGTGCCTTCTTTGAGTTCTGTAACCTCATTGGCGGTCGTGCTGTAACGGAGTTTAACTATCGTTACAACGATGACGCACTGGCGAATATCTTTGTCGGTGTGCGTTTGCAAGGCGGTCAGGAAGAACTAGAAAACATCATCCATGACTTGCGTGATGGTGGTTACCCTGTGGTTGACCTCTCTGATGATGAAATGGCGAAACTGCACGTACGCTACATGATTGGTGGTAAGCCATCTAAGCCACTCAAAGAACGCCTCTACAGCTTTGAGTTTCCAGAATATCCGGGAGCGCTACTGAAGTTCTTGAGTACACTCGGTACCCATTGGAATATCAGCTTGTTCAACTACCGTAACCACGGCGCTGACTACGGACGCGTTTTATGTGGTTTCGAGTTAGATGAAAGCGATTTAGCTCAGTTTTCTGCGCATTTGCGCGAACTTGGCTATCAATGCAAAGACGAAACAGATAACCCGTCTTACAAGTTTTTCTTGTCTTAGAGCCGCCAAAGCCACTTTCCTTGAAAGTGGCTTTTTGTTAGTACTGCAGCCAATCCTGATGCAGTTTATTTGGTGTGCCTAAGTAATCCACCATCCATTGAATCAACTTGTGATTGTCATCTTTACGCCACACCAAACAACATTGGCTCAACGGTTTATCATCCTCCAGGACTTTTTCCACCAGCACACCATCGTGGATCAGTGGCATGGCAATATGGCGCGGCATGTAACCGACTCCTACTCCATTCTTCAGACATTCGATCGCGCTATACCAATTAGGTAACAGCAGACGACGCTGTTTCGGATAATGACCAGTATGACGTTTTGGCAGCACGTTCGAGGTATCATCGAGACAGATCGCCGGAAATTGACTCACAAACTCTTCTGTCAGGACTTGCTGGCGAACACAAGGGTGCGCAGGTGACATAACAAATGCCCAATCCAATACCCCCATGTCTTTTACTTCAAAATCACCCCCAACTGGAATCGCTGACGTTGCACCGACGACAATATCAGCACGCCCTTGGGCAATCGCTTCCCATGAGCCGTTAAACACTTCCATGTTGATTTGCAGCTCAGCAAATTCAAACTCACGATAAAAATCTTCAACCAAAGGCTTAAGCTTATCGAGCTTAACCACGTTATCCAGTGTGAGCTTCAATGTTGACTGCCAACCATGTGCCGCGCGGCGAGTTTGCGCTTTCACTTCAGCCATTTGTCGTAGCATTAAACGCGCTTCTTCAATGAACAGCTCTCCAGCTGGTGTCAGTTCCACTTTTCTCGGTAATCGACGGAACAACACTACATCGAGATCTTGCTCTACTTGACGAACACCGTAGCTGATCGCAGAAGGGACTTTATGCAGCACTTCAGCAGCCGCAGTAAAACTGCCCAATCGAGCAACGGTATCGAGCATTTCCAGTGAAGACTTGGAGAACATGATTTCAACCTTTCAAAATTTTTGATTAATAACCAATAATTTTAGCGTTTTATTTTCTTAAAATCGAAAAATAGAATGGCGAGGTAAATAAATCAGGGTTGGCGCCAACTGATATTGACTAAAAAATGATTAAATAATTTGATTGGTTGAATCATGAAAATATCAAAACTACAACTCGTTTACCTTGCAGCCTTGTCTATGCTTGGCTTTATTGCGACCGATATGTACCTACCTGCGTTCAAAGCGATGGAAATCGACTTTGCAACAGGTCCAGAACAAATCGCACTTTCACTGACCGTATTTCTTGTTGGTATGGCTTTTGGTCAATTGATGTGGGGCTTGGCTTCAGACAAATTTGGACACCGTAATACACTGGCAGCTGGTTTAGTGCTGTTTACTGTTGCGTCCTTCGGTCTCGCATTCAGTGAGCAAGTGTGGCAACTATTAGCATTGCGCTTTGTTCAAGCAATTGGTGTCTGTGCCCCAGCTGTTATTTGGCAAGCGATGGTGATCAAACGTCACTCTAGCAGTAGCCAGCAGATTTTTGCGACCATCATGCCGCTGGTGGCTCTGTCTCCAGCATTAGCACCTCAGTTAGGTGTACTGCTCGCAGATAGTTTTGGCTGGCATAGCATTTTTGTAGCGTTGACACTGATGGGCGTACTGCTTGTCGTTGCGACAATGGCGCAAAAAAATGAAAAGGCAGAAACAAAACAAACCAGCATGTCGTCTGACATCAAAGCACTTCTAGGATCTAAAACTTACCTAGGCAACGTGTTTATGTTTGCGACGGCATCTGCAGCTTTCTTCGCTTACCTAACAGGTATGCCAGAAATCATGTCTCAACTCGGCTACGAAGCAAAAGACATCGGTTTGAGCTTTATCCCACAAACCATTGCTTTCATGGTGGGTGGTTACCTAGGTAAAGTTGGTGTTCGCAAATTTGGTGATGAAAAAATTCTGCGTCAGTTGATCGGTTTATTCAGTGTTGCCGCGTTGCTTATCTTTGTAGCTTCGCAGTGGGAATTGACCTCCATCTGGCCAATCCTAGCGCCTTTCTGTTTGATTGCGGTAGCGAATGGTGCACTGTACCCAATCGTAGTAAACCGTGCATTGGCAAGTGCGAAGCAAAGCCCTGCAACCGCAGCTGGTTTGCAAAACAGCCTGCAAATTACCGTGAGCAGCCTATCAAGCGCACTAGTAGCAGCGATGGCAAGCCAAGCTCAGATGGTAACGGGTGTTGCAATCATCATCTGTATGGGTGGTCTATGGATGGGTTACATCTTGTCTAACCGTGAATTATCTAAACACTTCACAACTCCAGACAATGCTCGCGTAGTGAGTGAAGACGAGCTTTAGATTCATCTTAAAACAAAGAGCCGCTGCTGAGCGGCTCTTTTATTCTGTGATAGTAACAATAAGCAACGAAATTACATGCTCTTCAGTCCCCACTTTTCAGCGGTTTGCTCAAAGAAGCCTTGGGTTTGCTTCAACTCAACCCAATGATTGATGTAATTAATCCATACTTGATCATCTTGAGGTAGCAGCATCGCAATAGGGGTAGGCTTACGAGGCTCCTTCACCGGCACTATCGCCAGTTGCTTAAACTTGGTCACCAACGTTGCCGCTTCTACATTGGATGTTACCGATACATCAGCGCGGCGAGCTAATAATTCTTGGAAATCACGCGCAGGCGCTTCAATCACAATATGTTGTGCAGATGGAAAGAAATCTTTGACCATCTTTTCTTGCACTGTCCCCAGCGTAGCCGCCACTTTTACATCAGGTTTGTCAAAGTCAGCCCAATCAGAGAACTTCGCTAAGTCTTTCTTTTGTACAACAGGAACAAACGCAAGGTAGAAATACGGTTGGCTATAACCCGCAACTTTCGCTCGTGACATATTCAATGATGCACTACCCGTAATATCGTATTTGTTGGCAGTAATGCCATTGACTAGCGTTTTCCAATCGGTCGCGACGTATTCCACCTTAACACCAAGATCTTTAGCAAGCTCAGAGGTGACGTCGATATCAAAACCACGATAGCTATTGGTCGCTGGATCTTTCATCGTCATCGGATTCCAATCCCCTGTCGTCCCGACACGCAACACACCTTTATCTAAGATCTCTTGTAGACGACTTTCTGCATGAGCGACTTGAGTTATCGCAAGCAAACACATTCCTAGCGCAAGCAAAGTTTTTTTCATTTTCTATTCCCTTAAAAGAATGACGGTAGGAGATATTCCCTTTAATTATTAACCATTAGTACGGCTTCATTGATAACATAGCAGCAACAAAGGAAGTTTTTTAGTCAGTTCAGGGAGTAAATGTGAACTATCGACATCTATGCTTAGTTTCGCTGCTGTTTCTCACCGGTTGTTCCGATTACCAATGGGGCTGGTATGTGCTTGACCCATCAACCGAGCAAGGGCTAACAAACATCAAGTTTTTGGTCGCCGGTTTTAATGACACGATCCAAGTGTCACTACTCAGCATGCTGTTTGCAATGACCATCGGATTGATTATTGCTCTTCCCGCCCTTTCTGACTCTCCGGTGCTCAAGTGGATCAACCGCGTTTATGTAGAAGTGATCCGCTCTATTCCCGTTTTGGTATTGTTGCTGTGGGTGTATTACGGAATGCCAACGTTACTCGATGTATCCTTAAACCACTTTTGGGCAGGTGTCATTGCGCTAACTATCGCAGAAAGTGCCTTTATGGCGGAAGTATTTAGAGGGGGAATCCAAGCCATCAGTCGCGGACAACACGAGGCAGCGGAGTCATTAGGGTTAAACTACTGGCAAAAAATGCGCTTAGTGATCCTTCCACAAGCATTTCGCCAAATCTTACCGCCGCTGGGGAATCAATTTGTTTATATCCTTAAGATGAGTTCGTTAGTCAGCGTAATCGGTCTAAGCGACTTAACAAGGCGTGCTAATGAATTGGTCGTGAATGAGTACTTACCATTAGAGATCTATACATTTCTCGTCTTAGAGTACTTGGTACTGATTCTTTTGGTCTCTCAAGCGGTTCGCTGGCTAGAAAAACGCATAGCGATTCCGAGTCACTAAACTCTCCCTTTCACAACACTAGATACAACAAAGCCGCTCATCTGAGCGGCTTTGGTTTATTTCGGTTAAAGAAAGCAGCTGAGGCTTACTTTTGTTTTACCGGGCGTTGCCAACCGGTAATTTTGCGCTCTTTCGCGCGAGTAATCACAAGCTCACCTTCTGCAACGTCTTTGGTTAATGTCGTACCAGCACCAATCGTTGCACCATCAGCAATCGTCACTGGCGCAACAAGCTGGCTATCTGAGCCAACGAAGACGTCGTTACCAATGATGGTCTTAAACTTGTTCGCACCATCGTAGTTACAAGTGATGGTACCTGCACCGATGTTAGTACGTTGGCCGATTTCTGCATCACCTAGGTAAGTCAGATGGTTCGCTTTAGATCCTTCACCGATACGTGCGTTTTTCACTTCTACGAAGTTACCTACGTGAGAATCGTTACGCATTTCTGCGCCAGGACGTAGGCGCGTGAATGGACCAACTGTACATTCTTCACCAACTGTTGCACCTTCAATCACACTGTAAGGACGAACCACCGTGTTATCATCGATTTCACAGTCTTTCAGTACGCAACCAGCACCGATTACGACGTTATCACCCAGTGATACTTTACCTTCGATGATCACGTTTGCATCGATTTCACAATCCATACCGCATTGCAGTTCACCGCGTAGGTCGAAACGTGCTGGATCACGCAGCATTACGCCTTGCTCTAATAGCTTCTGTGCTTGCATTGATTGGAATGCACGCTCAAGACGAGCCAGTTGAGCACGGTCGTTAACGCCTTCTACTTCAATCGCGTTTACTGGGTGCACAGCCTCAACCGCGCGACCTTCATCGTGTGCTGCCGCGATAACGTCTGTTAAGTAGTATTCGCCTTGTGCGTTTTCATTATTTAGACCAGCAAGCCAGCGTTTCAGGTCACCACCTGTCGCCACCAGCACACCGGTATTACATTCTTTGATGAGCTTCTGCTCTTCTGTTGCGTCTTTTTGCTCGACGATCGCCACTACTGGACCATTTTTGCGAATGATACGACCGTAACCCATTGGGTTGTCTAGCATCACTGTTAGTAGTGCAATACCGCCTGTTGGTTGTGCATCTAATAGGTTTTCAATCGTTTCAGCTGAAATCAGTGGAACATCACCGTAAAGCACCAGTACTTTTTCATCGTCTTCAAACTTCGGAGACGCTTGATCAACCGCGTGACCTGTACCTAGTTGCTCCGCTTGCAGTACCCAATTAACCGGCTCTTCTGCTAGCGTTTGCTGCATTTGATCACCACCGTGACCATATACTAGGTGGATGTTTTGTGCACCAAGACCTGTACATGTATCGATAACATGTTTTGCCATTGGCTTCCCTGCCAAAGTGTGTAGCACTTTAGGCATGTTTGAATACATACGGGTACCTTTACCCGCAGCAAGGATCACAGCACTGAATTTCATTAATAACCTATTGACGTTCTATTTTAATTGGGCGTTATTTTAAACAGCTTGAAAGGAATAGTTAATGGTGAGATGTAAATTTCCAACTAAAATTAATCAAAAAGGCGACCAATTGGCCGCCTTTTTTCATGCAACGTTGCTAATTGAGCTTAGCGACGCTTTTTGGTCAGCTCGATAACTCGTAGCTGAGCAATGGCTTTAGCCAGTTCACTGGCCGCTTGTGCGAAGTCCATGTCACCATGCTGATTCTGGATTTGCTCCTCAGCGCGGCGCTTGGCTTCTTCTGCCTTCGCTGCGTCTAGATCTTCACCACGAATCGCAGTATCAGCCAGTACTGTAGCAGTACCAGGCTGAACTTCGACCATACCACCAGAGACATAAATGAACTCTTCGTGGCCGTGCTGTTTCACAATACGCACCATACCAGGCTTAATAGCGGACAGCAGCGGAGTGTGACCGTGGAAAATACCCAGTTCACCTTCGCTACCGGTCACCTGAAACGTTTCTACACGACCAGAGAAAATACGTTTCTCAGCGCTTACTACGTCTAGGTGAAAGGTTATTGGTGCCATATCGCCTCCTAGTTAGCCTTATAGCTTCTTCGCATTCTCGATAGCATCGTCAATCGTACCGCAGTACATGAACGCTTGCTCTGGAATGTCATCGTATTCACCAGCTAGTAGACCTTTGAAGCCACGTAGTGTCTCTTTAAGAGGTACGTAAACGCCTGGGTCACCTGTAAATACTTCCGCTACGTGGTAAGGCTGAGTTAGGAAACGCTCAATCTTACGTGCACGAGATACAACTTGCTTATCTTCTTCAGATAGCTCGTCCATACCTAGAATCGCGATGATATCTTTCAGCTCTTTGTAGCGCTGAAGTGTCTGCTGAACGCCACGAGCTGTGTCGTAGTGCTCTTGACCAACTACTAGTGGGTCTAGCTGACGAGAAGTCGAATCTAGTGGGTCGATCGCTGGGTATAGACCCATAGCTGCGATGTTACGGTTAAGTACAACCGTTGCATCCAAGTGCGCGAACGTTGTTGCTGGAGACGGGTCAGTCAAGTCATCCGCAGGTACGTATACCGCCTGTACAGACGTGATAGAACCTTGCTTAGTTGACGTGATACGCTCCTGTAGTACACCCATCTCTTCTGCAAGAGTTGGCTGGTAACCTACCGCAGAAGGCATACGACCTAGAAGTGCTGATACCTCAGTACCTGCAAGCGTGTAACGGTAGATGTTATCAACGAACAGAAGTACGTCACGACCTTCGTCACGGAAACGTTCTGCCATTGTTAGACCAGTCAGTGCAACACGTAGACGGTTGCCTGGTGGCTCGTTCATCTGACCGTAAACCATCGCTACTTTAGATTCTTCAGGATTCTCAACGTTTACAACGCCCGCTTCCTGCATCTCGAAGTAGAAATCGTTACCTTCACGAGTACGTTCACCAACACCAGCAAATACTGATAGACCTGAGTGTTGAAGTGCGATGTTGTTGATAAGCTCCATCATGTTAACGGTCTTACCTACACCTGCACCACCGAATAGACCGATTTTACCACCCTTAGCGAATGGACAAACCAAGTCGATTACTTTAACACCAGTTTCTAGAAGTGCTGTTTCGTTTGATTGCTCTTCGTAGCTTGGTGCTTCACGGTGAATAGAGTAAACCTCTTCTGCACCGATCTCACCACGCTCATCAATCGCGTCACCTAGGACGTTCATGATACGACCTAGAGTTTTAGTACCTACTGGTACTGAAATTGGAGCGCCAGTGTTAACCACTTCAACGCCACGACGTAAACCATCAGAGCTACCCATTACGATACAACGAACTACGCCACCGCCTAGCTGTTGTTGAACCTCAAGAACTAGACGCTCTTTAGATTCTGTAACGTTTAGAGCGTCATATACACTTGGTACTTCGCTCTGTGGGAACTCTACGTCGACTACCGCACCGATGATCTGTACGATCTTACCTGTAGCCATCGTTAATCCTCTAAACTATTTCGTTTTACCTAAGCTTAAACCGCAGATGCACCACCAACGATTTCCGATAGTTCTTGTGTGATCGCAGCCTGACGGGCTTTGTTGTACACAAGTTCTAAATCTTCAATCAAGTTGGTTGCGTTATCCGTTGCAGCCTTCATCGCAATCATTCGAGCCGCTTGCTCACAAGCAAGGTTCTCAACCACACCTTGGTATACCTGAGACTCTACGTAACGCACTAGAAGTGTGTCTAATAGAGGTTTTGGCTCAGGCTCATAGATGTAGTCCCATGAGTGCTCACGCTGCATCTCTTCGCTGTCCGATTTAGGCAAAGGTAGCAATTGATCGATCGTTGGTTGCTGAATCATAGTGTTCACAAACTTGTTGAACACCACATATAGACGATCCAGTTCACCTTCATCATATTTCTTAAGCATTACGCCAACAGAACCGATTAGGTCTTCTAGGCTTGGGCTATCACCCAGACCAGAAACCTGTGCCGCAACTTTTGCGCCACCATGTTTAAAGAAAGCTGTTGCTTTTGAACCAATTACAGCCAGTTCAACTTCAGCACCTTTCTCTTTCCATGATTGCATGTCTGTAACGGCTTTCTTGAACACGTTAATGTTCAAACCACCACACAGACCACGGTCTGTCGAAACGATGATGTAACCAACACGTTTAGCTTCACGCTCTTCTAGGTACGGATGACGGTACTCTAGGTTTGCGTTAGCCACATGACCGATCACTTTACGCATTGTTTCAGCGTATGGACGAGAAGCTTCCATTGCGTCTTGAGAACGACGCATTTTTGAAGCTGCTACCATTTCCATCGCTTTCGTAATTTTCTGAGTGCTTTTAACACTACCGATTTTATTACGTATCTCTTTTGCGCCGGCCATCGTTACTCTCCGTTAGTTGGTGGCAGAAACTGCCACCGACCTAATTACCAAGTTTGGGTTGCTACGAAGTCGTCAGTCAGTTTCTTCAACTGAGCTTCAACTTCATCGTTGTATGCACCCGTCTTGTCGATCTCAGCTGCGAATTCAGCGTATTGACCGCGAGCGTACGATAGTAGAGCCGCTTCGAAATCTAGCAGTTTGCTTAGTTCAACATCTGCTAAATAGCCGCGCTCTGCCGCGAAGATTACTAGTGCTTGGTCAAATACAGACATTGGAGCGTACTGCTTTTGCTTCATTAGTTCTGTAACTTTTTGACCGTGGTCTAGCTGTTTCTTCGTCGCTTCATCAAGGTCAGACGAGAACTGCGCGAATGCCGCTAGTTCACGGTACTGAGCTAGTGCAGTACGGATACCGCCTGATAGCTTCTTGATGATTTTCGTCTGAGCTGAACCACCTACACGAGATACTGAGATACCTGGGTCAACCGCTGGACGTACACCTGCGTTGAATAGCTCAGTTTGTAGGAAGATCTGACCATCGGTAATCGAGATTACGTTAGTCGGTACGAATGCTGAAACGTCACCTGCTTGAGTTTCAATGATAGGAAGAGCAGTTAGAGAACCAGTCTTACCTTTCACTTCACCGTTAGTGAAACGCTCTACGTACTCTTCGTTTACACGAGCTGCACGCTCTAGTAGACGCGAGTGTAGGTAGAATACATCACCTGGGAATGCCTCACGGCCTGGTGGACGTTTTAGTAGTAGAGAGATCTGACGGTAAGCTACCGCTTGCTTAGATAGATCATCGTAAACAATCAGTGCGTCTTCACCGCGATCGCGGAAGTATTCACCCATCGCACAACCTGCGTATGGCGCTAGATATTGTAGCGCTGCAGATTCAGAAGCAGATGCAACAACAACGATAGTGTTAGCTAGCGCGCCGTGCTCTTCTAGTTTGCGAACTACGTTAGCGATAGTCGATGCTTTCTGACCGATTGCTACGTAGATTGAGAAAATACCAGAGTCTTTCTGGTTGATAATCGCGTCGATCGCCATTGCTGTTTTACCAGTCTGACGGTCACCGATTACAAGCTCACGCTGACCACGACCGATTGGGATCATTGAGTCAACTGATTTGTAACCAGTTTGCACAGGTTGGTCTACCGATTTACGGTCGATTACACCTGGTGCGATTACTTCTACAGGCGAAGTCAATTTAGCTTCGATTGGACCTTTACCATCGATAGGCTCACCTAGTGTGTTCACTACGCGACCTAGAAGTTCTGGGCCAACTGGCACTTCAAGAATGCGACCAGTACCTGTAACTTTCATGCCTTCCTTAAGGTCAGCATATGGGCCCATTACTACCGCACCAACCGAGTCACGCTCAAGGTTAAGTGCTAGTGCATAACGGCCACCCGGTAATTCAATCATTTCACCTTGCATCACGTCCGCTAGGCCGTGGATGCGGATGATACCATCGCTTACCGATACGATAGTACCCTCGTTGCGAGCTTCACTAACAACTTCGAAAGATTCGATACGTTGTTTGATCAGATCGCTAATTTCCGTGGAATTAAGTTGCATGCTCCAATCCCCATTAAGACTGCAATGCATCGCTCAGGCGGTTCAAACGACCACGCGCTGAGTCATCGATGACTAGGTCTCCGGCTCGAATAATAACCCCACCAAGTAGGGTCTCATCTACACTGCAATTCAGCTTCACTTTGCGTTCAAGACGCACTTCAAGTTTGCTGCCAATGTTTGCAAGTTGTTCATCAGAAAGTTCGCTTGCTGAAATTACTTCAACATCGATTTCTTTCTCATGCTCTTTCTTCAATAGGAAGAATTGTTCACAAACATCAGGAAGGGCCGTCAGACGACCATTCTCAGCCATTACCTTAATCAGGTTTTGACCGTGCGCATCAACTTGTTCGCCACAAACTGCAACAAAGATCTCTGCCATTTTATCAGCAGAAACTGAACCTGTTAGAAGTTCATTCATTTGTTCGTTTTTGGCAACTTCAGCAGCAAAAGATAGCATTTGACCCCATTGGTCTAGCTGATCTTTGTCTACAGCAAAGTCGAAGGCTGCTTTAGCATAGGGGCGTGCGATTGTAGTCAAATCAGACATATGCGCCCCCAGACTTAAAGTTTTGCAGTAATGTTGTCGAGAATATCTTTCTGAGCGTCTTTATCGATAGTACGCTCAAGGATTTTCTCAGCACCAGCTACAGCCAGAGTAGCAACTTGTTTGCGCAGCTCATCGCGTGCACGATTACGTTCAGCTTCAAGTTCTGCTTCCGCTTGCGCTAGGATTTTCTGGCGTTCTGCCTGAGCTTCCTCGCGAGCTTCATCAATAATTTGAGACTTACGCTTGTTCGCTTGGTCGATGATCTCAGTTGCTGTGCGCTTCGCTTCTTTCATCTGATCAGAAGCGTTGGCTTGTGCTAGATCCAAGTCTTTTGCAGCACGTTCCGCTGCTTGAAGACCATCAGCAATTTTCTTCTGACGCTCTTCGATCGCTTGCATCAATGGTGGCCATACATACTTCATGCAGAACCACACAAATAGTGCGAACGAGATTGCTTGACCTAGCAGAGTTGCGTTTATGTTCACAACAGCTACCCCTCTATTTGGACTTAGTGTTAATCAGTGACAAGCCTGAGCTCGTCCCGAGTTAAAGGTGATTAACCTAGTTGACCAACGAATGGGTTTGCGAATGTGAATAGTAGCGCGATTACGATACCGATCATTGGAACCGCATCAAGTAGACCTGCGATGATGAACATCTTAACTTGTAGCATAGGAGCCATTTCTGGTTGACGTGCTGCACCTTCTAGGAATTTACCACCTAGTAGTGCGAAACCAATCGCTGTACCAAGAGAAGCAAGACCGACGATAATACCTACGGCGATTGCAGAAAAGCTCAGTAAAGTTTCCATTACTATCTCCAATTTATAGTTGTTGGCTTAGTGCCCAAATAAAAAGCTTAAAAAATTAATGATCAGAATCTTCGTGTGCCATTGACAGGTAAACAATTGTCAACATCATGAATACGAAGGCTTGAATCGTAATAACCAAGATATGGAAGATTGCCCACGGTAGTGAACCCATCCATTGCAAGTACCATGGTAGCATTGCCGCACAAAGAATGAATACAACCTCACCCGCGAACATGTTACCGAATAGACGCATACCAAGTGATAGAGGCTTCGCTAGTAGCGATACCACTTCAATCAGTAGGTTAAACGGAATCATCAGTGGGTGATTGAATGGATGTAGTGCAAGTTCTTTTGCGAATCCACCTAGACCTTTCACTTTGATGCTGTAGTAGATCATCAATGCGAAAACGCCTAGAGCCATAGCCATGGTGATATTCACATCAGCAGACGGTACAACCTTAAGATAAGGGATACCTAGCCAATGCTCTGCTGGGTACGGTAAGAAGTCGATAGGAACTAAGTCCATCACGTTCATCAAAAATACCCAACAAAAGATAGTCAGTGCTAAAGGCGCGATCAGTGGGTTGCGTCCATGGAACGTGTCTTTGACGTTTTCCGCGACAAATTCAACGATCATTTCTACAGCACACTGAAGCTTACCCGGTACACCCGCTGTTGTTCTCTTCGCTACTTTGTAAAAAATTCCGAGGAAGATTAAACCAGTAAACCAAGAAAAAAACAGGCTATCGATATGTACGTTCCAGAAACTTGTCTCCTCCGCTACTAGACCTAACTTGTAAAGAGATAGGTTAGTAAGGTGGTGGGCAATGTAACCGGACGATGTTAGCGCTTCACCTGGCGCAGCCATAACTCATCCTATTTTTTGTTGTTAATGAATAGCACTGGTGCACAGATATTAATACCTAGTACCAGCAAATAGGTTAGTTTGAGGGGAACAAGTTCCACCTGCATATACATGTAGGCTACGTAGAACAACACAACCGTGATGAGGATTTTCAGAACTTCGCCTGTATAGAAAGAAGCCGCGATACGCTTGGCAGCGCGAGCCCCACTAAACATAAAAGCACATAACGCAAAGACAGCATTGGCAACAACAAAAATGCCCCCACCAACCAGCGCTGAAATTCCCCATTCAGGATTCACGGCTATCGCCATTCCTGCAGCCACAAAAATAACCGCGCCAGACTGGATCATTAACAATTGCTTTGCGAGCTCTCGTCCTGGTCTAGCTAACGCAGCTACCATGTATTCGTACCTCTAGTAATATCCACTTTGCACTAAACTCTCTGTGCAGGGAAATTGGCGAAAATTATACGGTGAGAACAATTGAATGCAATTATATTGCATCAAAAACTTACAGTTTTGTTTACAATCCGACAACTTTCACACAAAATTCGATTATTTTGATTAATTGACCTAAATCAATTATCTCATCTAGGCCTCTAGCTTGGCAATCAGTTGATCCAATTTGTGAGGCTCATCAAGACTTATCGTCACTTTCGCTTTGCCGTTTACAGAACGAACCAAAGAAACTTTAGCATCAAGCAGTTGACTCAATTTATGCGACATTTGCTCTGCTTCGATATCTTCTTGTTGAGCTTTTTGCTCATTCTGTGGGGCTAAGCACTTTTTTACTAACTGTTCGGTTTGGCGAACAGTCATTTGCTTCTTAGCTACTTGTTGCGCCACTTCGACCTGCTGTTCGCCTTCTAACGCTAACAGAGCTCGAGCATGACCCATTTCCAATTTTTTATCTGCAACCAGACCTTTTACATCAATTTCCAACTGATTTAGACGTAATAGGTTACTCACGGTCGTTCTTGATTTTCCGATCACATCGGCCACTTGCTGATGTGTCAGCGTGAATTCATCTTGTAGACGTTCAAGCGCTTGCGCTTCTTCAATCACGTTCAAATCTTCGCGCTGAATGTTTTCAATCAACGCCATCGCTATCGCAGCACGGTCTTCGACCTTTTTCACCAAACAAGGTACACGTTTTAGACCGGCTTGCTTTGCCGCACGCCAACGACGCTCACCAGCGATGATTTCAAACTGACCGCTTGCCACTTGGCGAACCACGATTGGCTGAATAATGCCTTGCGATTGAATCGAAGCGGCTAGTTCTTCTAGCGCTTCTGGAGCCATATCTTTACGCGGTTGGTAAACACCCGGCTGCAATTGACCAATAGCCAAATCAGTCAACTCGCCATCAGCCGACAACGCTTGGCTTTGCGATGCAATGTGCTGTTTTTCACGAGCTAACGAACTGGTCGACAACAACGCATCCAGTCCTTTTCCTAGACCACGCTTAGACATAGGAGGAATTCCTTAGGTTAGAGTTAAACTGGGATTTCTTCGCGGCGGAGCATTTCACCCGCTAAAGCAAGATACGCTTTGGCGCCAGCTGAGTACTTGTCATAGTACATAGCTGGTTTACCGTGGCTCGGCGCTTCGGCCAAACGCACATTACGTGGGATCACAGTACGGTAAACTTTACTACCAAAGTGTTTTTTAAGTTGATCGGATACTTCATTAGATAGGCGGTTACGTGGGTCGTACATGGTACGCAGTAAACCTTCAATTTTGAGGTTCTCATTGACCACGGCCGCTAACTTGCTGATTGTATCCATAAGAGCAGTTAAACCTTCTAACGCAAAGTATTCACATTGCATCGGCACCAGCACAGAGTCGGCTGCGGCCATTGCGTTGATTGTAAGAAGGTTTAGAGAAGGAGGACAATCAATAAAGATGAAATCATAGTTATCGCGAACTGGCGCAAGGGCGTTTTTGAGACGAACCTCACGCGCGAACACTTCCATCAATTTGATTTCTGCAGCAGTCACGTCACCGTTCGCTGCAATCAGATCGTATTTCCCAGTGGTTTGTGTGCAAACCACTTGATCAAAAGGGGTATCTTCAACCAAAAGATCATACGCCGTCGCGTCAACCATGTACTTGTCGACACCACTAGCCATAGTAGCATTGCCTTGAGGGTCGAGATCGATCACCAAAACTTTGCGCTTTGTTGCCGCCATCGAAGCTGCTAAGTTAATGCACGTTGTTGTTTTGCCGACCCCACCTTTCTGGTTGGCGATTGCTACAATTTTACCCACGATTACCTCGCTAATTTTCCTTGCGCGATAAGATTACTAGATGACGATCACCTTCCAACTCAGGAACAGCTAAAGATATGATCTCCGTCACACTACACCATTCAGGAAGCTGATCTATTTCATCTTTAGGGTGTTGTCCTTTCAATGCAAGAAACACCCCTGAATCTTGTTTAGGCAAATGATGACACCATTCCACCATGTCCGTCATTGAAGCAAAAGCTCGACTCAAAACGCCATCAAATTTTTCTTCTGGCAGGAATTCTTCAACGCGACTTTGAATTGGTGTCACATTTTTCAACCCAAGTGCGTGCACAACTTGCTTGAGAAAACGAATGCGCTTACCAAGGCTATCGAGCAAGAAGAACGTCTTCTCAGGGTTCATGATTGCGAGTGGAATGCCAGGTAAACCAGGTCCTGTGCCAACATCGATAAAGCGCTCACCCGGTAAGTGAGTGCTAACGATGATGCTATCAAGGATATGTTTCACTAACATCTCAAGCGGATCACGGACCGACGTCAAGTTGTAAGCTTTGTTCCACTTGTCGAGCAATTCGACGTAACCGACTAACTGCTCGCGTTGCTTTTCAGACACTTCTAAATCGGTTTGTGCGATCAGCTCGTCTAATCTGGTACGTAAAGCGCTCATTATTCTTCCTCACCTTTCTTCAGCAAACCGCGCTTCTTCAGGTGAACAAGCAAAATAGAAATCGCCGCAGGGGTAATGCCCGAGATGCGAGATGCAATACCAATGCTTTCTGGTTTCGCTTCTGTCAGCTTTGCAACGACTTCATTGGAAAGACCTTTCACGTCTTTGTAATCCAAATCAGCTGGCAACTTAGTGTGCTCATGGCGCAGTGATTTTTCGATCTCTTCTTGTTGACGCTTGATGTAACCATCGTACTTAACCTGAATTTCAACTTGCTCAGCAGCTTGTTGATCTTCCAATGCCGGAGCAAAAGCTTCGAGCTCGGTCAATTGTGAGTATGAGATCTCTGGGCGACGAAGAAGATCCTCACCACTTGCTTCACGCGCCATTGGCGTTTTCAGCAGCTTGTTTAATTCATCGATACCGATTGAATTTGGATTCATCCAGGTCGACTTTAGGCGTTGGCGCTCAGTTTCCATGTTGTCGATTTTTTCGTTGAAACGTGCCCAACGAACATCATCAATCAAACCAAGTTCACGTGCTTTTTCAGTCAAACGCAAATCGGCGTTATCTTCACGTAGCAACAAACGGTATTCCGCTCGAGACGTGAACATTCGGTACGGTTCTTTGGTACCCATGGTCGACAGATCGTCAATTAGAACACCCATGTAAGCTTGGTCACGACGAGGGCTCCAGCCTTCTTTGCCTTGACTGTGCAAACTTGCATTAAGACCAGCCATTAAACCTTGTGCAGCGGCTTCTTCATAGCCTGTTGTACCGTTGATTTGCCCCGCGAAGAACAAACCATTGATAAATTTGGTTTCGTACGTTTGCTTCAAATCACGAGGGTCGAAGAAATCGTATTCAATCGCATAACCAGGACGAACAATGTGTGCGTTTTCAAACCCTTTCATTGAGCGAACGATTTGAACTTGAACATCAAACGGCAAACTGGTGGAAATACCATTAGGGTATAACTCGTGCGTCGTTAAACCTTCTGGCTCAATAAAGATTTGGTGACTGTTTTTATCCGCAAAGCGCATCACTTTGTCTTCGATAGACGGACAGTAGCGTGGACCGATACCTTCGATCACACCAGCGTACATTGGGCTACGATCAAGGTTATTACGGATCACTTCATGAGTTTGCTCATTGGTGTGAGTGATAAAACATGGGATCTGGCGTGGATGGTGCTCACGTTTCCCCATAAATGAAAATACAGGTGTCGGGTTGTCACCATGCTGCGCTTCTAGCACTGAGAAATCAACGCTTCGTGCATCAATACGCGGTGGCGTACCTGTTTTTAATCGATCAACTCGGAATGGTAGTTCACGCAATCGATCCGCCAATGCAATCGATGGTGGATCACCAGCACGACCACCGGATGAACTTTCCATACCAATGTGGATCTTACCACCAAGGAAAGTGCCAACCGTTAATACCACAGCTTTCGCGTGGAATTTCAGCCCCATTTGTGTCACAACGCCAACCACACGATCTTGCTCCACAATCAGATCGTCGACCGATTGCTGGAACAGAGTTAGATTTGGCGCATTTTCTAATGCGTTGCGTACGTATGCTTTGTATAGAGCACGGTCTGCTTGAGCTCGTGTAGCTCGAACCGCTGGACCTTTGGAAGCATTTAGCGTTCGGAATTGAATACCTGCATGGTCAATGGCTTCAGCCATCAGACCGCCCATAGCATCCACTTCTTTTACTAAGTGACCTTTACCGATACCACCAATCGCCGGATTACAAGACATCTGGCCTAATGTATCGATGTTATGGGTAAGGAGAAGGGTTTTTTGTCCTGTGCGTGCAGATGCGAGCGCGGCTTCCGTTCCTGCGTGTCCGCCACCAACAACAATGACGTCAAAGTTTTCGTGATAAAGCATGAACTGACCTCAGGTATTCAAAGGATTTAATGGACAGATAAAAAAGAGCGGTATTTTACCTTTTTTATCTATGAGAGAGAATCGTTTTCTCGCTTTTCACATTTTAGACCTTAAGACTATATATATAAGATCTATATATATGATCTTTTATTGGATCTATTATTAGGATCGCAGGTTTCTGTGGATAACTGGAAAATGATCAACAAGATCATGGATCTTCTTTGGATCAAATCTTGTGATCATGATTTGATCTGATCGAGGATTTCCTGAGATCAAAATCGATGGTTATACACAGGGCTAAAAAAAGATCTAAGTTGTTATTTGGATAACTAAAGGAAAGTCACTGGATCTTACCTTACTTATCCACAGATGTTTTGGGTGTTTTTTGAGCGGTTGAACGGTGTTGGCTGATAGGAGTTATTCACAAAGAGGAAAAACAGAGCCGTAATTCGGCTCTGTGAAAGGGGGATTAAGCAGAAAAACGTGCGAGGTTCTCGTTTAACCAAGCTTCTGCTGCGTCTTCAGGTACATCATGGTTAAGTACGTCTATTTTCAAGCAATCTGCTAAAGGTGTTGCACCAATATCTTCTAGTAGGTCATATGCATGCTGACCTGCTGCACAGAATGTATCGTAGCTTGAATCACCGATTGCGATGACGGCGAACTTCACATCCGCCATTTTTGGTGGCGTATTTTGCAGTGCGTTGATGAAAGGTTGGATATTGTCTGGATATTCACCTGCACCGTGAGTTGAAGTGATAACTAACCAAGTGCCTCGATTCTCGATCGACGACAACTCTGGTTGATTGTGGATCGTTGTTTCCAATCCGTTCTCATTGAGTAGATCACTTAGGTGATCACCAACGTATTCCGCACCACCGAGAGTACTGCCTGTAATAATGTGGATCATGTGTCTTCCTTTATAAGTCATACCAACGACAAGTTGCAGTTGTTCGTCAGTACAAAAAGAAACGCGGTGTTAAGCTTATGCCTGACACCGCGCGTTTTACTATTTACCGATACAGAATGAGGAGAAGATTCGTCCAAGGAGGTCATCGGAACTGAACTCTCCGGTAATCTCGTTCAAGTGTTGCTGAGTGATACGCAGTTCTTCTGCCAAAATCTCGCCAGCCATGAAGCCTTCAAGCTGTACTTGACCTATTTGTAGGTGCTGAGCTGCACGTTCTAATGCATCGAGATGGCGACGACGAGCCATAAAGCCGCCTTCCGTATTGCCTGAGAAGCCCATACATTCTTTTAAATGGGTGCGTAAAGCATCCACACCTGCGCCTGTTTTTGCCGAAAGACGAATTAACGTTGGATCATTCACATGGCAGATCCCCATTTCTTCACCGGTTTGATCCGCTTTGTTACGGATCACCGTCATTCCAATATTGTTTGGTAGGCGATCAACGAAATCCGGCCATATGTCTTTTGGATCCGTGGCGTCAGTCGTGGTGCCATCTACCATGAAGAGCACACGGTCCGCTTGAGCTATTTCGTCCCATGCTCGCTCGATACCGATTTTCTCAACCTCATCTGAAGCATCACGCAGACCGGCAGTATCAATAATGTGTAGAGGCATACCATCAATGTGAATGTGTTCACGCAGTACATCACGTGTTGTACCGGCAATATCGGTCACAATTGCAGACTCTTTGCCTGACAGAGCATTCAGAAGGCTAGATTTACCTGCATTAGGACGACCTGCAATCACGACTTTCATACCTTCACGCATGATGGCGCCTTGGTTTGCTTCTTTACGCACAGCATCTAGGTTATCGATGATGGCTTGAAGATCGGCTGATACTTTTCCATCGGCAAGAAAGTCTATTTCTTCTTCAGGGAAATCGATCGCTGCTTCAACGTAAATTCGTAGGTGAATCAACGACTCCACCAGCGTTTGAATACGTTGTGAGAACTGACCCTGCAGCGATTGCAATGCTGATTTTGCCGCTTCTTCTGAGCTTGCATCGATCAAGTCTGCGATCGCTTCAGCTTGCGTTAAGTCCATCTTATCATTCAAGAATGCACGTTCTGAGAATTCGCCAGGACGGGCTGCACGAACGCCATCAATGCCCAGAATACGTTTAATTAGCATGTCCATTACAACAGGACCGCCGTGACCTTGAAGTTCTAGAACGTCTTCGCCAGTGAACGAATGTGGGTTAGGGAAGTACAGTGCAATGCCTTGGTCTAGCACGGTGCCATCTTCCGCTTGGAATGGCAGATACTCTGCGTAGCGAGGCTTTAGCGTTTTACCTGTGACTTCTAGTGCCACTTGATTGGCCTTAGGGCCTGAAACACGAATAATGCCGACACCACCACGACCGGGTGCGGTAGCCTGAGCGACAATCGTATCTGTAGTCATAATCTTGCCTTTTGAGCTGGGCTATAGGGTTTTACAGACCTAGGGAGCCAGAACCAATTAGTTAGCTGAATTGTAATCAGCCAAAAACAAAAAGGCGACCTTTTGGCCGCCTTTCTTATGCTTTTCTATAAAGGTTTACTTAGTGTGTAAGCCTTTTTTCTCCAGCGCTTTGTAAATCAAAGTCTGCTGGATCAGCGTAACGATGTTCGACACCAACCAGTATAGAACTAGACCTGATGGGAAGAACAAGAAGAAGAAGGTAAACATAACCGGCATAAAGGTCATGATCTTCTGCTGCATTGGATCCGTTACTGTTGTTGGGCTCATCTTCTGGATTAGGAACATTGACGCACCCATCAGTAGCGGCAGGATGTAGTAAGGGTCCTGTGCTGAAAGGTCGTGAATCCAACCAAAGAATGGTGAGTGACGTAGCTCAACAGATTCCATTAGTGCCCAGTATAGAGCGATGAAGATAGGCATCTGTAGGATAAGAGGTAGACAGCCGCCCAGAGGGTTCACTTTCTCTTTCTTATACAGTTCCATCATCTCTTGGCTCATGCGCTGACGGTCATCACCGATGCGCTCACGCATAGCTTGCAGCTTAGGCTGTAGCATACGCATTTTCGCCATAGACGTGTATTGCGCTTTCGTTAGTGGGTACATTGCACCACGAACGATGAAGGTCAAACAGATGATTGCTACACCCCAGTTACCCACGAAGCTTTGGATGAAAGCAAGCAGTGAGTGAAGTGGTTTAGCGATGAACCATAGCCAGCCGTAGTCCACTACTAGGTCTAGGTTTGGTGCTACTGCAGCCATTTCTTTTTGCAGTTTAGGACCAACCCAAAGCGTTGCTTCAAACTTCGCTTGATCACCCGTCGCGATAGTTTTGTTTGGCATACGTACGCCGATATCACCTAGATTACCAATCACGCGAGTGTACAGGTTAGTACCTGGTTCGTTACGTGGGATCCAAGCTGCAGCGAAGTAGTGTTGGATCATTGCTGCCCAACCTTGACCATCTGCTAGGTTGAGAGACAAGTTGCGATCCTGCATGTCTTCAAAGCTGTATTTTTTGTAACGAACGTCTTCTGTTGAGTAAGCACCGCCACGGTAAGTTGGCATTGTGATGCTACCACCAGCGTCCATTAGGTTTTGACGCAAGTGAGCGTACATACCAAATGTTGCGTTGTTACCAGAGTTGTTCACTACATCGTATTCCACGTTCAGCGCGTAGCTGCCACGTTTCAGTACGTACGTTTTAATGTATTCGATACCGTTTGCAGTGAACGTCATTGGAACGCGTAGTTCGTCTTGACCGTCAGCCAGTTTGAAGCTGTCTGCACTTACGTTGTAGTGAGGACGGTTAGTGCTGCTTAGGTCGATACCTTGAGGACCCACTAGACCGCTTTGCGCGATGAACTGGTGACCTTTAGTGTCTTTTAGCAGAACGAATGGATCTGATGAATCAAGTTCAGCAGAGTATTTGTTAAGGTCGGCATGTACCACATCGCCACCAACGGTGTCGATCGACAGAGTTAAAACATCAGTCGTTACTGTGATAGTTTTTGCAGAAGCTTGCTGTTGACCTGGAACTGGGTCTAGCTCATCAGCAAAAGATGGTGCAGGTAGAGTACTGCTTGATTGAGCCTGTTCAACTGCTTGAGGTGCTGGGTTCTTTGCTACTTGCCACTGTTGAAACAGCAAGAAAGAAACCAGTGCCAGAGCAATGAGCAGGATATTACGTTGAGAATCCATCGTTAGTTATCTCTGTCTTGTTTTTGGACTGGTGGAACGGGGTCATACCCCCCTTCATTCAAAGGGTGGCATTTTAATAGACGTTTGCCTGATAACCAACATCCTTTTACAAAACCGTGAGCTCTCAAAGCTTCTAGCGCGTAAGTGGAACAAGTTGGTGTGAACCGGCAGCGAGGACCAATCAGAGGGCTGATAAACCAGCGATAAAGATTAACGAGCCCAATGGCTATCCACGTGAAGGGCGAGACAGGCGATGCCATAGCTTATCAAACAACTTAAATAATTCCTCATTGCTTAAATCTTGCGCGCTTTTCTTCGCGATCACAACAAAATCTTTATTTGGAAGCTGATGTTGATTGTTACGAAAGCTTTCACGAGCCAAACGTTTAAAACGGTTACGACCGACAGCAGTTTTGATTTGCTTTTTCGGAACAGCTAAACCTAATCGTGGGTGAGAAAGTTTGTTATTGCGAGCAATGATGGTGAAATGAGGCGAGCCAGCTCGATGAGCTTGCTGGAAGACGTTTTGATAATGCTCGGGAGTTAACAAGCGTAACTCCCGATTAAACGCGTACGTGTTCAAAATAAACTAGCGATTATTTTGATAGGCGCGCACGGCCTTTTGCACGACGTGCGTTGATAACTTTACGACCGTTCTTAGTTGCCATGCGAGCACGGAAGCCGTGAGTACGCTTGCGCTTTAGAACTGTAGGTTGAAAAGTGCGTTTCATGATAATTACCTTTACTGATCAGTAGTTTTAGGTTCTTGTTAAACCCGGCGTGGGCATTTTGCTTTCTTTATATAAAGAAGCTCTTTATTAAAGAAGAACAACCGACGCCTCTCAACAAAGAGGCGGAATTGTAATCACACTCACATAATGTGTCAATGACTCATGAGTACGAAATTCCGACCGGGCGATTATACGTAGTGTGAGTCAAATCTCAAGGATCGATTGATCTTGATGCTTGATCTTTACTCTATTCCCACTTGGTTAAGGAATTTTTTCAAACGAGGATCTTGTGGATTATCGAAGATATCTTGTGGAGAACCTTGTTCAACAATGTTGCCTTCAGCCATAAAGATCACTCTGTCAGCGACTTCTTTGGCAAATTGCATCTCGTGCGTTACCACCAGCATGGTTTGGTGTTGATTGGCTAACTTCTTCATTAATGAGAGAACTTCTCCGACCCACTCAGGATCCAGAGCTGATGTTGGCTCATCAAAAAGCAGCAATTCGGGTTGCAGTGCCATCGCTCTACCGATACCCACACGTTGTTGTTGTCCACCTGAGAGCGCTGCTGGATAACTTTCACCTTTGTCCCCAAGACCAATGTCATCCAAAATCTGTTGAGCACGTTTTAACGCGTCATCTTTCTTCCATCCTCGAACAGTAATCAAGCCCTCTGCGATGTTCTGACGCGCATTCATATGAGCAAATAGGGCATAGTTTTGAAAGACAAACCCAGTACGGCGACGTAGAGCAAGCACTTCTGCTTTGGTGTGTTTTTGTGTGTCGACCGAAATGTCATCGATGGTAATGCGGCCTTCGTCTGCTTGCTCTAAGAAGTTTACGGTACGTAGAAGTGTCGACTTGCCAGTACCGCTTGAGCCGATAATAACGATGATCTCACCTTGTTTGATGTCGAGATCAATGCCTTTTAGAACTTCAGTATCGCCAAAACGTTTGTGAATGTTTTCTAGTTTGATCATCGTACGTACGCCTTATTCAATTTCGCTTCTGCCCAAATCTGTACTCGAGTCAGGATAACCACCACGCCCCAGTAAATCAGAGCGACAGCAAGGAACGCTTCAAAGAAACGGAAGCTAGACGAAGCTTCCATCTGCGCTTTGGCCATGATTTCTGCAACACCAAGTGTGAAGGCGAGGGATGTCGACTTAATCATATCGATGAAGTAGTTCATCAATGAAGGCAGTGCGACACGTGTTGCCTGCGGTAAAATCACACGGCGCATCGCTTGTGTGGTTGTCATACCGACCGACAAGCTTGCTTCCATTTGGCTGCGATCAATGCCAATGATGGCTGCACGAATGCTCTCTGCCATATAAGCGGCAAAGTGCAGCGTTAAACCAATTACCGCAGCAGAAAAGGCATCGATTCCCACCATAAATGGGAAGATTTGCGGTAAGCCGTAGTAGAGCAGAAACAGTTGTACTAAAAGCGGAGTACCACGGAAGAAGCTGATATAAAGTTGGCTCAATTGGTCGAGAACTGGCAGCTTAAATACGCGAATGTTCGCTAAAATGACGGATAGAATTAAAGAAAAGACCAATCCCCATGTGGCCATTTCCATGGTCGTGCCAAGATACTTGAGCAGTATCGGTAGCAGCTCCAGCATGTAATTAAAATCAAATCCCATACGACTTACCTTGAGAAAAGAAAAGGTGGAATACTAAGTTCCACCTTGTCATTGAGTTAAAAAAGGACGCGAGATAAAGCCCTGCGTCCTAAAAGAAGAGAAGTTTTACTTCGTGATGTCGGCACCAAACCATTTCACTGAAATCTTCTCTACTGTTCCGTCTGCGCGCATTTCTGCAAGTGCTTTATTCACTTCCGCTTGTAGCTTACGACCCTTTTCGTTATCCACGAATGGCCAAGCGTTTTGAATCGTTTCAAATGGTTCACCTGCCAGTTGAAGCGGTAGACCCGTTTTCTTAATCAGTTCTAGGGCAGACAAACGATCCATGATGAAAGCATCCGCACGACCTAGTGCCACATCGTGTTCAATACCTGTATCGTAAGTCTTAATGTTGATCTTGCCATCTTTGTCGTAATCACGTAGCAACTGTTCAAAGTTAGAGCCTAGGTTAACAGCAACGGTTTTGCCTGCGAGATCTTCGACACCTTGGATGCTATCGTTGCCTTTACGTACGGTAATTTGCGCACCGTCTACTACGTATGGGTCAGCAAATAGGTATTTTGCTTTACGCGCATCTGTCATCGTGATTTGGTTCGAGATGGTATCAATACGACCTGTTTCGAGTAGGCCAAACAAACCAGAAAAGTTCGCTGTTACGTATTCGATCTTGTAATCATTACGCTTACCGATCTCATCCCACATATCCACTTCAAAACCTTGTAGCTTATCTTGCTTCACGAAAGTGAATGGGAAGTAGCGACCAGACATACCAACTCTGACTTCAGTTGCTGCTTGAACGGTGGCGGCAGATAAAGCGATGGCTGCAACGGCAACCTTAATCCAGTTTTTCATAATACATCTCCATAATTTTATGGTTGGAAATACTACTGTCAGTTAGCTCAATTAAAGAAATAACCAAGTGCAATAACCTAGACCTCAGAGTAATAAGATCTTATTTGGTATAGATAGTAGCGAAGATATAGGGATAAATGATGAAAAAACGATCGAAAGAAGCATGAGTGACGATCGAAATAAGCCGATGAATGAAAATTCATACACAGAGTTATCACCAATGACTCGATCTGACTGATTTTGCCTAAATGTGGATCAATGTGTGGGCAAATTTGGGGCAAGATGTGTTGATCTCACTAAGTTGGGCGAAAATATTGTGAATAACTTAGATCTTATTCACTGGATCATCGATCAATTGCTGGCGATCTTGGTTATCAACAGGTAAAATTGCCAGTCTTTTCCGATAATTCAAATACTCAGTGGGGGCACCGTGTCATCTTCGCTTTGGTTGCAATGTTTGCAGCAGCTTCAAGAAGAGCTACCAGCTACAGAATTCAGTATGTGGGTTCGTCCGTTACAAGCGGAGCTCAATGACAATACTCTCACTTTGTTCGCACCTAACCGCTTTGTGTTGGATTGGGTTCGTGACAAGTACCTGAATAGCATTAATCGCTTACTGCAAGAATACTGCGGTAATGATGTACCTAGTTTGCGCTTTGAAGTTGGCAGTCGCCGAGTTGCAGCACCAAAACCCGCACCGACACGAACGCCGGCGGATGTTGCAGCAGAGTCTTCAGCGCCCGCTCAGCTGCAAGCCCGTAAGCCTGTGCATAAAACGTGGGATGATGACGCGCAAGTGATCGCAGACATCAACCACCGCTCTAATGTGAACCCAAAACATAAGTTCAATAACTTCGTTGAAGGTAAGTCGAACCAATTGGGTCTTGCTGCTGCTCGTCAGGTTTCGGATAACCCAGGTGCTGCATATAACCCGCTGTTCCTATACGGTGGTACTGGCTTGGGTAAAACGCACTTGTTGCATGCAGTGGGTAATGCCATTGTGGATAACAACCCAAATGCGAAAGTGGTGTACATGCACTCTGAGCGTTTTGTGCAAGATATGGTGAAAGCACTGCAAAACAATGCGATTGAAGAGTTCAAACGCTACTACCGAAGTGTTGATGCGTTGCTTATCGATGATATCCAATTCTTTGCCAATAAAGAGCGTTCACAAGAAGAATTCTTCCATACCTTCAACGCATTGCTAGAAGGTAACCAACAGATCATTTTGACTTCAGATCGCTACCCAAAAGAGATCAGCGGTGTAGAAGATCGTCTGAAATCACGTTTCGGTTGGGGATTAACCGTCGCGATCGAGCCACCAGAGCTTGAAACTCGTGTAGCGATCTTGATGAAGAAAGCGGAAGACCACCAAATCCACCTAGCAGATGAAGTGGCATTCTTTATTGCTAAGCGTCTGCGTTCCAACGTTCGTGAGTTGGAAGGGGCACTTAACCGCGTTATTGCTAACGCGAACTTCACTGGTCGCCCAATCACGATTGATTTCGTTCGTGAAGCGCTGCGCGACCTACTTGCTCTGCAAGAGAAGCTCGTTACTATCGACAATATTCAAAAGACAGTGGCGGAATACTACAAGATTAAAGTGGCTGATCTGCTGTCTAAGCGTCGCTCTCGCTCAGTTGCTCGTCCTCGTCAGTTGGCGATGGCGCTGGCAAAAGAGCTGACTAACCATAGCTTGCCGGAAATTGGTGATGCGTTTGGTGGTCGTGACCACACCACTGTACTGCATGCTTGTCGCAAGATTGAGCAGCTACGTGAAGAGAGCCACGATATTAAAGAAGATTACTCTAACTTGATTCGCACCCTGTCTTCTTAATCGGTTAGAATGACAGTATTCCAAGCAAATCATTAATTGAGCTGACAGCGTAAAGAGCCAAGCATGAAATTTACTATTGAACGTAGTCATTTAATCAAACCGCTACAACAGGTTTCGGGCGCATTAGGTGGTCGACCAACCCTACCAATTCTGGGTAACCTACTGCTTAAAGTAGAAGATAACGTGTTATCCATGACCGCGACCGATTTGGAAGTGGAATTGGTGAGCAAAGTGACTCTAGAAGGGGATTTTGAAGCGGGCAGCATTACCGTTCCTTCTCGTAAGTTTCTTGATATCTGTCGTGGTCTACCTGATGACTCCATCATTACCTTCGTATTAGAAGGCGATCGCGTACAGGTACGTTCTGGTCGCAGTCGTTTCTCACTGGCAACACTTCCAGCGAACGATTTCCCAAACATTGAAGATTGGCAGAGTGAAGTAGAAGTTTCACTGACTCAGTCTGATCTACGTACGCTGATTGAAAAAACACAATTCTCTATGGCGAACCAAGACGTTCGTTACTACCTAAACGGCATGTTGTTTGAAATCGACGGTACGACGCTACGCAGCGTGGCAACCGATGGTCACCGTATGGCAGTATCTCAAACTCAGCTCGGTGCAGATTTTGCGCAAAAGCAAATTATCGTGCCTCGCAAGGGGGTACAAGAGCTTGTTAAACTGATGGATGCGCCAGAACAGCCTGTCGTACTACAAATTGGCAGCTCAAATGTACGTGCAGAAGTGAACAACTTTATCTTCACTTCTAAGCTGGTTGATGGTCGTTTCCCTGATTATCGCCGCGTATTGCCGCAAAGCACCAACAAAACGCTAGAAGCAAGTTGTGATGAGTTACGTCAAGCCTTCTCACGTGCTGCGATTCTTTCTAACGAAAAATTCCGTGGCGTTCGTGTGAATCTTGCGGGCAGTGAAATGCGCATTACTGCTAACAACCCAGAGCAAGAAGAAGCAGAAGAAATGCTAGACGTGACCTTTGAAGGTGACGCTATCGAGATCGGCTTTAACGTAAGCTACGTGCTTGATGTACTTAATACACTGCGTTGCGACAATGTGCGTGTGTCGATGTCGGATGCCAACGCCAGTGCGTTGATTGAAAACGCAGACGACGATAGTGCAATGTACGTGGTGATGCCAATTCGTCTGTAAGTCATCTAAATGCCACTTTCTCGCCTCATCATTCAGCAGTTTCGAAACATTAAAGCCTGTGATATTGACCTATCAGCAGGCTTTAACTTTCTTATTGGACCGAACGGCAGCGGTAAAACCAGTGTTTTAGAAGCCATTTACTTGCTCGGACATGGTCGCTCTTTCAAGAGTTCGTTGACCGGTCGAGTTATCCAAAATGAGTGCGATGAGCTGTTTGTTCATGGTCGTTTTTTGAACTCGGATCAATTTGAGCTACCTATCGGCATTAATAAGCAGCGTGATGGCTCAACAGAGGTTAAAATAGGCGGTCAATCTGGACAAAAACTGGCGCAGCTTGCACAAGTTTTGCCTTTACAGTTGATACATCCAGAAGGATTTGATCTACTAACGGATGGTCCAAAACATCGTCGTGCATTCATCGACTGGGGTGTGTTTCACACCGAGCCTGCTTTTTATGATGCATGGGGGCGTTTCAAGCGTCTTAACAAGCAACGCAATGCTCTGCTTAAAACGGCCAGAAGTTATCGTGAACTCAGTTATTGGGATCAAGAAATGGCACATTTGGCTGAAAACATCAGTCAATGGCGAGCGCTGTACATCGAACAGATGAAAACCGTAGCGGAAACTATCTGTCAGACGTTTTTGCCAGAATTTGAGATCCAATTAAAGTATTATCGTGGTTGGGACAAAGACACCCCTTATCATGAGATACTAGAAAAGAATTTCGAGCGTGATCAGTCATTGGGTTACACCTTTAGCGGTCCGAATAAGGCTGATCTGCGCATTAAAGTGAACGGAACGCCCGTTGAGGATGTTTTGTCACGCGGTCAATTAAAACTCATGGTGTGTGCTTTGCGTGTGGCGCAGGGGCAACACCTTACCGAAATGACCGGCAAACAATGTATTTACCTAATTGACGACTTTGCGTCGGAATTAGACAGCCAACGTCGCAAGCGTCTAGCTGACTGCTTGAAAGAGACGGGCGCACAAGTATTTGTAAGCTCTATCACTGAAAGCCAAATCGCCGATATGTTGGACGATACGGGCAAATTGTTTCATGTGGAACATGGCAGGATAGAGTAAAACTAGAAGAGAGAAACTCATGTCTGAAAATTACGATTCATCGAGTATTAAGGTACTGAAGGGTCTGGATGCGGTACGTAAGCGTCCAGGTATGTACATCGGCGACACGGACGACGGCACTGGTCTTCACCACATGGTCTTCGAGGTGGTGGATAACTCAATTGATGAAGCGTTGGCAGGTCACTGTAAAGACATCGTTGTGACAATTCATGAGGACAACTCGGTTTCAGTTACGGATGATGGTCGTGGCATTCCAACAGAAATGCACCCAGAAGAAAAAGTATCTGCTGCAGAAGTTATCATGACGGTACTTCACGCTGGTGGTAAGTTCGATGATAACTCATACAAAGTATCAGGCGGTCTACACGGCGTAGGTGTTTCAGTAGTAAACGCACTGTCTGAGAAAGTGGTTCTGACTATCCACCGCGGCGGTCATATCCATACGCAAACTTACCATCATGGTGAGCCTCAAGCGCCACTAGCAGTAATTGGTGATACTGACCAAACTGGTACACAAATCCGTTTCTGGCCAAGTGCAGAAACATTCTCGAACACAGAATTTCACTACGACATCCTAGCGAAGCGTCTACGTGAACTTTCTTTCCTGAACTCTGGTGTTTCAATCAAACTGGTTGATGAGCGTGAAGCAGACAAGAGCGACCACTTCATGTTTGAAGGTGGTATCCAAGCGTTTGTTGAGCACCTAAACACCAACAAAACACCAATCATCGAGAAAATCTTCCACTTCGACTTTGAGCGCGAAGATGGTATCTCGGTAGAAGTGGCGATGCAGTGGAATGACGGTTTCCAAGAGAACATCTACTGTTTCACTAACAACATCCCACAACGCGACGGTGGTACTCACCTTGCCGGTTTCCGTGCAGCGCTAACGCGTACACTGAACTCTTTCATGGACAAAGAAGGCTTCTCTAAGAAAGCGAAAACAGCAACTTCTGGTGATGACGCGCGTGAAGGTCTAACTGCGGTTGTTTCGGTTAAAGTGCCTGATCCTAAGTTCTCAAGCCAAACTAAAGATAAACTGGTTTCTTCTGAAGTGAAGTCAGCGGTTGAATCAGCAATGGGTGAGAAACTGTCTGAGTTCCTAATTGAGAACCCGGCAGAAGCGAAGATGGTTTGTTCGAAAATCATCGATGCAGCTCGTGCTCGTGAAGCGGCGCGTAAAGCTCGTGAAATGACTCGTCGTAAAGGCGCACTAGACCTAGCAGGTCTGCCAGGCAAACTTGCAGACTGTCAGGAAAAAGATCCAGCACTCTCTGAACTATACATAGTGGAGGGTGATTCGGCAGGCGGCTCCGCAAAACAAGGTCGTAACCGTAAGAACCAAGCAATCCTACCGCTAAAAGGTAAGATTCTTAACGTAGAAAAAGCGCGTTTCGACAAGATGCTTTCTTCTCAAGAAGTAGCAACGCTGATCACTGCACTAGGCTGTGGTATCGGTCGTGATGAGTACAACCCGGACAAACTGCGTTACCACAACATCATCATCATGACCGATGCTGACGTCGATGGTTCGCACATCCGTACGCTACTGTTGACCTTCTTCTACCGTCAAATGCCAGAGCTTATCGAGCGTGGCTATGTGTACATTGCTCAGCCACCGCTTTACAAAGTGAAGAAAGGCAAACAAGAGCAGTACATCAAAGACGAAGACGCGATGAACCAATACCAAGTTGCTTTGGCACTTGATAACGCATCGCTACACGTAAACGCAGAAGCGCCAGCATTGGCAGGCGAAGCACTAGAGAAGCTAGTTCAGCAATACAACGCTGGTATCAAGCTAGCGGATCGCATGAGCCGCCGTTACCCAAGCGCACTAGTTCATGAGCTAATCTACACGCCGCGTCTAACGGCAGAGCAATGTCACGATGCTGCAGCAGTAGAAGCATGGACAAAACAGCTAGTTGAACAGCTAAACGCGAAAGAAGTGGGCGCAAGCCAATACAGCTTCGAAGTTGAGCAGCACGAAGAGCTAGGTCTAAACCTACCTAAGATCATCGTACGTACTCACGGTGTGACTCATGACTACGCACTAAGCATCGACCTACTGAACTCGAAAGAGTACGGCAAACTAGCGGATCTATCTGAAGCGCTAGACGGTCTGCTAGAAGAAGGCGCTTACATCAAACGTGGTGAGCGTACTCAGCCAGTATCAAGCTTTGCAGCGGCACTTGAGTGGCTAATCAAAGAGTCGCGTCGTGGTCTAAGCCTACAGCGCTACAAAGGTCTAGGTGAGATGAACCCAGATCAGCTTTGGGAAACCACAATGGACCCAGAGACACGTCGCATGATGCAAGTAACCATTGAAGATGCGGTAGGCGCAGACCAATTGTTCACAACGCTAATGGGTGACCAAGTTGAGCCGCGCCGTAACTTCATTGAAGAGAACGCGCTGAAAGTAGCAAACCTAGACGTTTAGACTATTTTTCCTTTGCTGGATATGCTGATTTCGTTGTCGAAGGTGCTCACATACACTTGTATGCTGCGCGCCTTCTCCTAGAACTAAGCATATCCCCCTGCGGAAAAACGAATCTAAATTTCTTTTGATAGAATTTTAAAAGCACTGCCTTCGGGTGGTGCTTTTTTATTGAGTGGAGATAAACGAGATAAAAGAAACGAGACACAAGAATTGGCTGCACTCTATGGAGGTGGGGAAGCTTGGCTTTGAAACTCTACATTTATGGAAAGAGTGGATGTAAGTGGCGCTTTTCATTATTAGTATGTTAGGACGTCATCTTCGAGAGGGAGGAACGACCGAGTCGGGGAGCTAAAAATATTTTCACCGTAGCCCTTGAAAGCCCATTTTTCGACCTTATATCTAGTTATGAAGAGGGATGGCTAACTTGCTCAACAAGAGAAGAACAGCGCCTCTGGAATCGCTAAACGAGATCGCTCAAGAGAGGATACTCAGTATTAGCACACAACTTGACCCTAGATTCGACATCATGTCCCCGCACCTAAAAAGTAGGTCAGAGGAATGAATCATCGGATCCCTTAGCTCGGCGTTTTCTTGCATAAATGCGCCATGTGGATGACCCTCATCTGGGCTAAGACTATTGCTTAAAAGAGGATAGATTATGCGTAATGTAGATTTCTCACCACTATACCGTAATGCAATTGGCTTCGACCGTCTGTTTAACCTGATGGAAGCAAGCTCTGCGAAAAACACTTCTGGCGGTTACCCTCCATACAACATCGAACAAAAAGACGAGCACAACTACCGTATTACTATGGCAGTCGCAGGTTTTGCTGAAGATCAGCTCGATTTGACTCAAAACGAAAACATGTTGATCGTGAAGGGCGAGCGTAAAGCAGAAGAAGGTAAAAACTACGTTTACCAAGGCATTGCAGAACGCGATTTTGAACGTAAATTCCAACTTGCGGATTACGTAAAAGTTGTCGGTGCATCAATGGAAAACGGTCTGCTTCATGTTGATTTAGTTCGTGAAATTCCAGAAGCGATGCAACCGCGTAAGATTGCTATCGGTGGCAACAACCTGATTGAAAACAGCTAATCAGCTGATGACACTGCAGTTAACCACACGGTTATAGAATGAGAAAGAGCGCCTTCCATTATGGAAAAGGGCGCTCTTTTTAGTTTGGGGCTTTCAAAGCCGCAATTTCAAAGAGAACAACGGCTGAGTTCAATCGGTCTATTTACCTTCGCGGTAAGCCTTTTCCACTTCTTCTGCGATAATCGCAATGCCTTTTTGCATCATCTCATCATCTTGAACGTAGTTCATACGCAAGCATTGGTGCGCATGATCCCACTCGTCCTTCTGGCCAATAAAGAAGTATTCACCCGGAACAATCAAAACTCCACGTGCTTTCAAGCGTTGGTACAGTTCCATTGTCGTAATTGGCAGTTCATCAAACCATAGCCACAAGAAGATAGCACCTTCCGGTTTGTGAATGCGGAATCGCTCATCGGTAATCGCTTCTTGGAGCAGTTCAACCGCACGTTGCGATTTCTGTTTGTAGAACGGCTTAATTACGTCTGAGCTCAGTTTAAGCAGATCGCCTTTACCAATGATGTGGTTTGCCAACGCTGGACCAACACTGCCCGGCGCTAGGCTGATGATGCCGTTCATATTGGTCAACGCTTGCGTGATTTCTTCACTCGCAATCACAATCCCACAACGCACGCCCGGCAAGCCAAGTTTAGATAGGCTCATGCACAGAATGGTGTTTTCATTCCAGAACGGCTCGACATCCTCAAAGATGATGTTCGGGAAAGGTAGACCGTAGGCGTTATCGATGATCAGCGGGATGTTGTTCTCACGTGCCAGCTTGTCCAGCTTACGTACTTCTTCATCTGTCAGTACGTTACCCGTTGGATTGGTTGGGCGAGACGCGCAGATTGCCGCAACAGAGTCATCGACGGTGAGCTGCTCAAAATCGACGTGGTATTTAAACAGACCGTTATCCAACAGCTCGATTTCTGGGTGGTAAGAGACAAAGATATCTTCATCAATGCCTGCATCACCATAACCGATGTACTCAGGCGCGATAGGCAGTAGCACTTTCTTGTGCGAACCGTCTGGTTGTTTACCTGCTAACAAGTTGAACAAGTAGAAAAAGCCACTTTGGCTGCCGTTAGTCAGGCTGATGTTTTTCTCGGAAATATCCCAGCCGTAAGTTTCACGGAATAACTGAGCCAGCGCTTTAACGAACGCATCTTTGCCCTGCGGACCATCGTAGTTGGCGAGGGCGGCGACGAGCTCCCCACTGGCGAGCATTTCCTCACTGGCTTGGCGAAAGTAATCGAGCATGGCAGGAATGGCGGCTGGGTTACCTCCACCGAGCATGATGGCACCTGGTGTGCGCAGACCATCATTCAAATCGTCCATTAACTGCGTGATACCTGAATACTGATTAAATTTTTCACCAAACTTAGAGAACTGCATTTGTCGTTATACCTAATTCATTGTGATTGCTTTGTGTATGTTTGTGCCGATGTTTTATCGGCTTATCGAGTAATCCTTGACCTTACCTCAATGCGTAATTAACGCAAAGTGTGAATTAAGCCGAAAAAGAAAAAAGTGTGTCATCAGACCAGAGGTACGAGATAAAAAGGCAAAAAGAGCAATAAAAAAGGGAAGCTTATGCTTCCCTTGCTGGTGGAGAGAGTGTGATTTACTCACCGGTGTAAACAATCAGCACCTTGTCGTCTTGGTATTGGCGTTCGAACGCGTAGTAACCTTCTTGGTTACGAGTGATGTGCTTACCTTGAGCAACCGCTGGGTGGCGTTTACGGAATTCACCCAACTTTTGCCAATGTCGCAGTAGATCCTCACGCTCACCATGAATCTTGTCCCATGGCATATCTGAGCGTGTGCCTTGGTGAGCATCTGAACCAGTAATGCCAAAATCACGAGCTATCTCATCACCGTAATAGATCTGTACTGCACCTGGAGCCAGCATCAGTGCATTTGCGGCACGAGCTTGGTCATCAAAGCTGCGGCTGCGTGCTGACCAAAACAGCTGTGTATCGTGTGAAGATAGGTAGCTCAATACGTTGAACTCAGGATCGGTATTGATGCGCTCTGCATAGCGGCGGTAATCATTATCAAGTTGAGCGAAACACTTCAGCGCTTTTGGCGCTACGTCAGATTGGAACTCGAAGTTGATGATGGAATCGAAGCCGTTATCGAAATACGGGCTCTTCACCACGCTGTGTGCCCACACTTCACCCGTCATCCAAAAAGGTAAGTCATCCAAAGCTTTGTCCGGGTTGTTTTTCTTCCATTGAGCAAGCGCTTGGGTGGTGCTGGCTTTCAACTCTGCCCACGCTTCCATTTCAACGTGTTTAGCGGTGTCGACACGGAAGCCATCAATGCCATAGTCGCGCACCCAATCGGATAACCACATAATCAGATGCTCACGCGGGGTTTGCAGCTCATCTTGCGCATTGGTGTCTTTATTGCGGAAGAAGTTTGGTAGTCCGGTTTTTTGAGTTGATTCGGTTTTGAGATCCGGTAGGTAGTTCAAAGACATGGTGATGTCGTTGTAGCCCGGAGCATCGTAGTCGCCAATATCGGTGCGGATCCAATCTTTGCCCCACCATTTATCCCACGCTTCGCTATCACCGTATTTGATGTAGTCGTTGAAGCTGTGCCAGCTTTGTCCTGATTTTGGCTGCCAGTCGGTCCATTTTTCACCAAGGACTTCTTTAGCTTCTTGGTCATCTAGGTAAAGCTGACCAAAGCCGAATTCCTGCATGTCTGCTAATGTTGCGTAGCCTGTGTGGTTCATGACTACATCCCAAATCACGCGGATGCCTTTCTTGTGGGCGGTATCAACGAAGGTTCTGAGTTCATCTTCGGTACCCATGTTGGCATCAAGCTTGGTCCAATCTTGGTGGTAGTAGCCGTGGTAGCCGTAGTGCTTAAAGTCGCCTTTATCGCCGCCGCCAACCCAGCCGTGGATTTGTTCCAGTGGTGAAGTTATCCAGATAGCATTCACACCAAGTGATTCGATGTAATCGAGTTTTTTCGTCAGACCCGCCAAGTCACCACCGTGGAAGGTACCAATCTCATATTTTCCGTCTTTGCTGCGACCGTAGCTGTTGTCGTTGTCTGGGTTGCCATTGTAGAAGCGGTCAGTCATGACGAAGTACACCGTTGCGTTATCCCAACTGAACGGTTTATCGGCTTGCTGTTCAACTTCTTCTAGCAGCAATAGACCTTGGCTCATAGGACCCGGCTGCATGGTGACGCTGCCATTGGCGACAGTGGCTTCTTGTCCGGTTAAGGCATCGCGAACGACAGTGCCATCATTAAAGGTTTGAGCAACGTTGATGGTTTTTGGCGCGTCAGTTGCGACAGGGCAAGAGTAGGTGATGTCCTGACTCTGCTTTGGTTTGATTTTGACCGTCAGCTCGTTGGTGGTTGGATTGAGCGTAAATTGATAGGTATTGGCTTTGAAGATGCGCAGCGGCATTTGTGCATCAGTGGCGCAGTTATCCATTTTTAATGGACGATTGAATTTGATGCGATCTTCTTCTGCTAGGGCAAAGCTACTGCCACAGCTTTGCTTGCTGTCAGCAATGGTAAAGCTATAACTGCCTTTTTCGAGTTTTTGCTCGGCGACAAGTAAGCCCTGTGAGTTTTCCTCAAAAACAGCGGTGTCATCACCAACGCTTAATACGATGGCATTTTCTGGAATCTGGCTGCAGGCGCTCAGTAGACCGATAGAGAGTGCGAGAATTGTTTTTTTCATTGTGTCCTTCCCCCGAATAAACAGTCCAGTTATAGCAAAACTGTGCCTCTACAATCCGAGCTCTACACCAACAAGTTAAACGCGTCTCACCCTACAAATTTTAGTCTTGTTCACAAAATGAATAATAAGCATCACCTTCATCGGTTTGAAGGCAACAAAAAGGGAAGCATCTGCTTCCCTTTTACTTATTTCTTAATCACTTCGAAGAGCAATGAATTACTTTTGAAGCAAAGAAATATCTGCGATCTGTAGGAACAGGTTACGCAGGTTGTTCAGAAGTGTCAGACGGTTCTTCTTAAGTGCTTCGTCGTCTGCCATTACCATTACGTTATCAAAGAACGCATCAACTGGTTCACGTAGGTCAGCTAGCTTGCTTAGGGCTTCTTGGTAGTTACCTGTAGCAAATGCTGGCTCTAGCGCTTCCGTCATTACTTCAACGCTTTCTGCTAGTGCTTTCTCTGCGTCTTCTTGTAGAAGTGCTAGGTCGATGTCTGCTGCTAGTTCGCCGTCGAATTTCGCTAGGATGTTACCTACACGTTTGTTCGCTGCTGCTAGAGACTCTGCTGCTTCTAGTTCACGGAAGTGAGAAACCGCTTTAACTCGTTGGTCGAAGTCTGCTGGTTTCGTCGGACGACGAGCTAGAACCGCTTGAATGATGTCTACGCTGAAGCCTTCGTCTTGGTACCAAGCACGGAAACGACCAAGCATGAACTCGATAACGTCTTGCTCAACGTTGTCGTTGGTTAGGCGGTCGCCAAACAGTGACTTCGCTTTCGCAACTAGGTCAACAAGATCTAGGTTGTAGCCGTATTCAACGATGATACGTAGTACACCTAGAGATGCGCGGCGTAGTGCGAATGGGTCGCTGCCTTTAGGCGCTTGACCAATACCGAAGATACCTACGATAGTGTCTAGCTTGTCTGCCATTGCAACTGCAGTTGAAACGCCGTTTGATGGCAGTTCATCACCTGCGAAACGAGGCATGTATTGCTCGTTCAGTGCTACTGCAACTTCTTCTGCTTCACCGTCGTGACGAGCATAGTGCATACCCATAACACCTTGAGTATCCGTGAATTCGAATACCATTGAGGTCATTAGGTCACATTTTGCTAGTAGACCAGCACGCTTTGATTTCTCAACGTCAGCACCGATTTGCTCAGCAATGTAGCCAGCAAGTTCAGTGATGCGGTCTGTTTTGTCTTTGATCGTACCCAGTTGCTTTTGGAAGATCGCTTGCTCTAGTTCAGGCAGACGGTCGATAAGCGGACGCTTACGGTCTGTGTTGAAGAAGAACTCTGCGTCAGCAAGACGAGGGCGAACTACTTTCTCGTTACCTTCGATTACGTAACGAGGCTCTTTTGATTCGATGTTCGATACGAAGATGAAGTTAGGTAGTAGCTTCTTGTTTTCGTCATAAACAGGGAAGTACTTCTGGTCACCTTTCATGGTGTAAACCAACGCTTCAGAAGGCACTTTTAGGAACTCTTCTTCGAACTTCGCTGTTAGTACTACTGGCCATTCAACCAGAGACGTTACTTCTTCTACTAGGTCATCTTCTAGGTCAGCGATACCGCCAACCGCTGCTGCTGCTTTTTGTGCGTCAGCTAGGATGATTGCTTTACGCGCTTCGTAATCTGCCATTACTTTACCGCGCTCTTCTAAGATCGCAGGGTATTGTTCAGCAGAATCGATAGTGAACTCTTGCTCACCCATGAAGCGGTGACCACGGATAGTGCGGTCTGAAGCGACACCAAGGATCTCGCCTTCGATTAGGTCGCTGCCCATTAGCATGGTTAGCGTCTTAACTGGACGGATAAATTGAGTCGTTTTGTTACCCCAGCGCATTGGTTTTGCGATAGGTAGGTTTGCTAGTGCTTTCGCTGCAAGTTCAACTACGATCTCAGACGTTGGCTGACCTTTCACTTCTTGTTTGAACAGTAGCCATTCACCTTTGTCTGTTACCATGCGCTCTGCTTGGTCAACCGTGATGCCACAACCGCGTGCCCAGCCTTGAGCCGCTTTTGTTGGGTTGCCTTCCGCGTCAAACGCTGCAGAAACCGCAGGACCACGCTTTTCAACAACTTTGTCAGACTGGCTGTCTGCTAGTGCTGCTACTTTAAGTGCAAGACGACGAGGTGCCGCGAACCATTTAACGCCTTCATGAGCAAGCTCAGCGCCTTTTAGTTCTGCTTCGAAGTTTGCTGCGAATGCTTCAGCTAGAGTGCGAAGTTGCGTTGGTGGTAGCTCTTCTGTGCCTAGCTCGATTAGAAATTCTTTTGCCATGTTACTCTACCCCTTACGCTTGTTCTTTCTTACACATTGGGAAGCCAAGAGCTTCACGCGATGCGTAGTATGCTTCTGCAACTGCTTTCGTCAGGTTGCGGATGCGTAGGATGTAACGTTGGCGTTCAGTTACTGAGATCGCTTTACGTGCGTCTAGTAGGTTGAATGCGTGACCAGCTTTTAGAATGCGCTCGTAAGCAGGTAGTGGCAGTGGTTTTTCAAGCTCAAGCAGTTCTTTACACTCTTTCTCACACTGTTCGAAGAAACCAAATAGGAAGTCAACGTCTGCGTGCTCGAAGTTGTAAGTCGATTGCTCTACTTCGTTTTGGTGGAAGATGTCACCGTAAGTCACTTTGCTGCCGTCTGGTGCGATGTTCCAAACTAGGTCGTAAACAGAGTCTACTTCTTGGATGTACATTGCTAGACGTTCGATACCGTAAGTGATCTCACCAGTTACTGGCTTACACTCAAGACCGCCAACTTGTTGGAAGTAAGTAAACTGAGTCACTTCCATGCCGTTTAGCCAAACTTCCCAGCCTAGACCCCATGCGCCTAGTGTTGGGTTTTCCCAGTTGTCTTCTACGAAACGGATATCGTGAACAAGTGGGTCAATACCAAGAACTTCTAGAGAACCTAGGTACAACTCTTGGATATTGTCTGGTGATGGTTTTAGCGCTACTTGGAATTGGTAGTAGTGCTGTAGACGGTTAGGGTTTTCACCGTAACGACCATCGGTAGGACGACGTGAAGGTTGTACGTAAGCTGTAGACATTGGCTCTGGGCCAAGTGCTCGTAGACATGTCATTGGATGAGAGGTACCCGCACCCACTTCCATATCTAGCGGTTGAACAATGGTACAACCATTTTGAGCCCAATAATCCTGCAGCGCGAGGATCATTCCCTGGAAGGTTTTGATATCGTATTTTTGCATAAGTCAGGTTCGCGCGATTCTCTTATTACTTGTGAATTCGTCTCTTTTGCTGGGTTTTATAGCCTCAACAATAGCGATTCAAAGTAATTACGGTTGAATAAAATAACAATCAAGTATACCCAGATATTGAGCATGGGAGTAGAGCTAATCTTGATTAATTCGTGGGCAATTTTCTCCTTTAATGGATTTTTACCGCTTTATCTGCTGAATTTTTCCTAAAAGGGAGTTTTCACTGGCTTTCACTCTTGAGGTGATGAGCAAAGGTGGCTAGAATTGCGCCTGTCTTTGGGGAGTAGCTTACTCGATGAAATGCCTATTTCATCTGGTTCGTTCGTCAACATAATTGGTGCAAAATCACCATGGCGTTCGAGACTCATCAACCCGATGAGTTTAGCAAGACCTTAGACAAATCATCATGAACCGGGGTGGGGCGTGAGATTTGTCTTAGGTTAAAAATAATTATCCCGCCCCAATGAGCATGTCGTGAGCGTTTTAGCTATTTCAATTACTACTGTAGCGTTAGCAGAAATTGGCGATAAGACCCAATTGCTATCTCTATTACTTGCCAGTCGTTACCGCAAGCCAATCCCTATTATTGCCGCAATCTTTTTGGCAACCATTGCCAACCACGCTTTGGCTGCATGGTTAGGTGTGGTTGTGGCAGATTACCTTTCGCCTGAGGTTTTAAAATGGGTGCTGGTGGTTAGTTTTGTCGCCATGGCGGCTTGGGTGCTGATCCCTGATAAACTGGATGATGACGAACAGATCTCCAACCGTGGTCCATTCATTGCGAGTTTTATTGCTTTCTTCGTTGCGGAGATTGGCGACAAGACTCAGATTGCAACTTCTATCTTGGGTGCACAATACGCAGATGCATTGAGTTGGGTGATTCTTGGTACCACGATCGGCATGTTGCTTGCCAATGTTCCCGTGGTTTTAATCGGCAAGCTATCGGCGGACAAGATACCTTTAGGATTGATTCGTAAGGTGACCGCTTTCCTATTTATTGCCCTTGCTATTGGTGCAGCATTTTTCTGATCATCTTAAAGATAAATCGTTTTAATTATCAATAACTAGTGAAGTGATGCATGAGTTCAAACTCTGGTTCAAAATCATTCAGGACCGTGACGGATGACATATTAGTGTCATACTTGTCATGGTACTTTAATGGTGTGAATGATAGCGAGAGGGCAAGGTTATGCTTACACGTTACATGGGGATGACCCCAAAGAGTCAGAGTTATTTATTCACCTTTGGTTTAGCGCTGTGCTTATTGGCAATGGTGTTGACCGATATGTGGTTGCCGATTGTTGCAGGGACCTTCATCCTTACTGGTCTAACAGTAGAGGCTTGGATTCGGGTCGCGCATATTATTCCGATGCATGAAGAGATGCGTGCAATGAGAAAGCAACTGAACAAGCTACAATCTGAAGTTCGCACACTAGAATACGATGAATAAACAAACGGCAGCCAATTGGGCTGCCGTTTTTGATCTTGCTGAGATTATTCCAAACCTTTCTTGATCAGGTACTGGTATGGAAGCTGTTCCGTTTGTGCCGCAATCAGCTGGTGATCCATAAATCGACAGAAACTCGGGATATCTCGAGTTGTGGATGGGTCGTCTGCTTTAACTAGCAATACCTCACCATCTTGCATGTTTCGAATTGTCTTCCTGACCATCATCACTGGCTCTGGGCAGCGTAATCCTTCCGCCTCTAATGTCTTGGTCGCCAGTTCAGGATTAAAGCTCATAGTGTGATTCTCGTAACTAACTGAGCGTTGAATTTTACTTTCGTTGAAAAAATATTCAATAACCACTTGGCAAACCGAATTTTTTGATTTACCTTAAATTAACAATTTGGTAACAACTGGCAAGGGGAGACGATGTTAACAGCGTTAGACAGACTAACCATCTATTCGGTTTTATGTTTTATCTCGTTCTGTGCATTGGTACTTAGGACGCCAGGTGAAACCTCATTGATGCCTCTTGTAGGCATGAGTGCAACGATTATTGGGATTTGGATTGAGATGCACAAATGGTCAGGTGCATCAGAGCAAGAAAATTAGCGCTTCTTGCTGTAATCGGAACCTATTGATATACCGCTCACCAAGTTTAACGACACTTCATTCCGACACTATCCCCATTTTTCTTGGGCTTCCCCGCTGAAAGGCGGGATTTTTTTTGCCTGAAGAGTACAATTTACCTAAATCCTCTACATGTTAAGTGGCAAATCGTGGAATTAGAAGACATCTATCGTCGAGACCTGAATTTATTGGTCGCATTACGTGTGCTGATTGAAGAGAGCAGTGTCAGTAAAGCAGCAACTCGCCTCAATTTAAGCCAATCGGCAATGAGTCGTGTGCTAGGGCGTTTACGTGATCTGCTTGGTGACCCACTGTTTACTCGTCAAGGTCAGCACTTGATCCCAACTCAAAAAGCGTTAGAAATTGATCGTTCTTTGGGTGAGCCTTTGGAGTCACTACGCCAATTGCTTTCTCCACGTGAGTTTGATCCACGCAGTTGCGATCAGACGTTTAATATCGCGACAACTGATTACGCGATGCAAACCATTCTGCCCTTCGCGTTGCCGCGTATCTATCAAGAAGCACCGAATGTGTCGTTTAACTTCTTGCCGCTGCAACACGACCGCTTATCTGATCAATTAACATATGAAGGCGCGGACTTAGCGATTTGTCGTCCAACAGGTCCAGTGGAGCCATTACGCAGTGAAGTGTTAGGGCGAGTTGGTGTGTTGTGTATGCTATCTAAGCAGCACCCGCTAGCTGAGAAAGAGATGAGTCTGGATGATTATCTCAGTCATCCGCATGCCATGATTGCCATTAGTGATGGGGTTAAAGCGCTGATTGAACAAGCGCTCGTGGAGAAGCCGCAACGTCAGATGGTATTACGCGCTTATCACTTGGAAGCGGCGCTGGCGATCGTTGATACTCTGCCAATTATTATTACCGTGCCTGCCGATTTAGCGTACTTGGTTGCTGATCGCTATGACTTAGTAGTGAAGCCATTACCATTCCAATTCACGCCGTTTGAATATTCGATGATTTGGCACGCACGTTGCGAACACTCTCCCGCTCAAGAATGGTTGCGTGCAGTAGTTCGTGAAGAATGTAGTCGTCTTATTGCTAAACGAATTGAAGATATGGGGTTGGACTGATTTTTCCAAAAATCGAAATAGCAAAAAGCCGGGCAATGACCCGGCTTTGTTTATTCTATCGAAGAGTTAACGCTTATAACTTGATAACCACACGACCAGTTACTTGACCGTTTGTGATGTCTTCAGCGTATTTTGGTGCTTCTGCTAGCTCTACTTCAGTACAAGCTTGCTCGAAGTAGCTGTCTGGTAGTAGTTCTACCAATTTTTCCCATGCTGCAGTACGTTTTTCAAATGGGCATGAAACAGAATCCACACCTTGTAGACGAACGTTACGTAGAATGAATGGCATCACTGTCGTCGGTAGATCGAAGCCACCTGCAAGACCACAAGCTGCGACTGCACTGTTGTAATCCATTTGCGCCAATACTTTTGCTAGCACTTTGCTGCCTACGGTATCAACCGCACCTGCCCATACTTGCTTTTCAAGCGGACGTGCTGGTTCTTCAAACTCAACACGGTCGATGATGCGGCTAGCTCCTAGCTTTTCTAGTAGCGGACCATTTTGTTCAACACGACCTGTCACGGCTGCCACTTTGTAGCCAAGCTGTGCTAGAAGCGTCACAGCTACTGAGCCTACACCGCCACTTGCGCCAGTTACTAGGATTTCACCATTTTCAGGTTTGATGCCTGCATCAAGCAGTGCTTGAACACACAGCATGCCAGTGAAACCAGCCGTACCAACCATCATGGCTTTCTTGCTGTCCAGACCTTTTGGTAGTGGTACTAGCCAATCCGCTTTTAGACGAGCACGTTGAGACATACCGCCCCAATGGTTTTCACCCACACCCCAACCAGTAAGAACAACTTTGTCGCCTGCTTGGTAGCGGTCGTCTTCTGAGCTTACTACCGTACCTGCTAGGTCAATACCCGGCACCATCGGGAAGTTACGGATGATTTTACCTTTACCTGTAATTGCAAGACCGTCTTTGTAGTTCAACGATGAGTAATCAACGTCAATCAGAACGTCGCCTTCAGGCAGTTGTGTTTCATCGATTTGCTCGATGCTAGCGATAGTACGTTTGTCTTCTTGATTTAGAACTAGAGCATTAAACATAAGGTTCTCCGATTGTGCGGTAGCGTGACTCTGGGTCACATGCAGCAAGATATCAACTGCTGCTAAGTGTATGTCTTCTTTGTCTATGAATAAAATGAAACTTGAGCATTTAATGTATGCTTTTTGTGCATGTAAGCAATGTTTAGCGTAAAACAAAGGGCGACATCAGATGTCGCCCTTAAGTGTAATACTAAAAAATTTCAGTATTGGTTCATTTGCTCGTGACTGTTGAATTGATCACTACAACCTAGCGTTTCTTAAACAGACTATGGTCGTTCAAATACAGTCGCAATACCCTGACCTAAACCAATGCACATGGTTGCGAGACCGTATTTCGCATCTTTTGCTTCCATTAGGTTGATTAACGTCGTTGAGATACGTGAGCCAGAACAACCAAGCGGGTGACCCAATGCAATTGCGCCACCGTTAAGGTTGACCTTCTCATCCATAACATCAAGCAGACCTAAGTCTTTAGCACATGGTAGAGATTGCGCTGCAAATGCTTCGTTTAGCTCGACCACATCCATATCTTCAATTGAAAGACCTGCACGCTTGAGCGCTTTTTGCGTCGCAGGTACAGGACCGTAACCCATGATTGAAGGATCGCAGCCCGCAATGGCCATACCTTTAATGCGTGCTCGAATCTTCAAGCCAAGTTCATTAGCTTTCTCTTCACTCATGATCAACATCGCTGATGCACCATCAGACAGCGCCGATGATGTACCGGCTGTTACTGTACCGTTGGCTGGGTCGAAAACAGGACGAAGTTGAGATAGACCTTCAACGGATGTTTCAGGGCGAATGACTTCATCGTAATCTAGAGTGAACAGCGTGCCGTCAGCCGCATGACCTTCAATTGGTAGGATTTCGCTTTTAAAACGACCCTCTACGGTTGCAGCATGTGCACGAGCATGGGAACGTGCAGCAAACTCGTCTTGTTGCTCACGGCTAATGCCATGCAGCTTACCAAGCATTTCAGCGGTTAAGCCCATCATGCCTGCTGCTTTTGCAACTGTCTTGGACATACCTGGGTGGAAGTCCACGCCGTGGTTCATTGGTACGTGTCCCATGTGCTCAACACCACCAATTAGGCAGATTTCAGCGTCACCTGTCATGATGGCACGTGTACCATCGTGAAGCGCTTGCATTGATGAACCACACAAGCGGTTAACCGTCACGGCGCCAATCTCAATTGGTAGACCAGCAAGTAGCGCCGCATTACGTGCCACGTTAAAGCCTTGTTCTAGGGTTTGTTGTACACAGCCCCAGTAGATATCTTCAATCTCGCTTGGGTTTACTTGTGGGTTACGTGCAAGAATACCTTTCATTAGGCGCGCAGATAGATCTTCTGCTCGCGTATGACGGAAAGCACCACCTTTAGAGCGACCCATTGGAGTACGTAGACAATCGACTACGACAACATTTCTTGTTTGATTAGTCATTTTAGAATCCCTCCTTAGATAGAACCTTGCTGTTGTGCACCGTAAAAGCTTTCACCTTTCGCCGCCATATCAATCAGCATCTGTGGTACTTGGTACATTGCACCGAGCTCTGAGTATTGTTTTGCCATTGCAACAAACTCAGCAATACCTACGCTATCTAGGTAGCGGAATACGCCACCGCGGAATGGAGGGAAGCCAAGACCGTAAACCAGTGCCATATCCGCTTCTTGTGGAGTGGCAATGATGCCTTCTTGTAGACACAGTACCACTTCGTTGATCATTGGAATCATCATACGTTGAATGATGGTCTGTTCGTCAAAGTCCTGTTTATCGGCACAAACGTCAGCGAGTACCGGCAAGATTTCTTCAGAGAAGGTTTTCTTAGGCTTACCTTTTCTATCAATGGTGTAGCTGTAGAAGCCATTGCCATTCTTCTGGCCGTATTTATCTGCTTCGAACAGCGCATCTATTGCGTCACGACCTTGTTTGCCCATACGCTCAGGGAATCCTTGTGCCATAACGGCTTGTGCGTGGTGAGCAGTATCAATACCAACAACATCGAGCAAGTATGCAGGTCCCATCGGCCAGCCAAACTTACGTTCCATGATTTTGTCGATTTTCGTAAAGTCAGCGCCATCGCGAAGTAGCATGCTGAAGCCACCAAAGTATGGGAACAATACGCGGTTTACAAAGAACCCAGGGCAGTCATTAACGACAATTGGTGATTTGCCCATTTTCGCTGCGTACGCAACAACGCGATTTATGGTTTCATCAGAGGTATGTTCACCACGGATGATCTCAACAAGAGGCATGCGGTGCACTGGGTTGAAAAAGTGCATGCCACAGAAGTTTTCTGGGCGTTTTAGCGATTTTGCCAACAGGTTGATAGGAATTGTCGAGGTGTTTGAGGTAATAACGGTATCGTCACCGACATGCGATTCGACTTCACTCAAAACTGCTGCTTTTACTTTCGGGTTTTCTACTACGGCTTCAACAATCACGTCTGATTCTTCGATGCCTGCGTAATGTAGGCTTGGTGTGATAGACGCTAAAATACCAGCCATCTTAAAGCCATCAATGCGACCACGAGATAAGCGTTTATTTAGCAGCTTAGATGCTTCCGTCATACCTAAATCGAGTGAAGGTTGCGCGATGTCTTTCATTAACACCGGTACGCCTTTTAATGCAGATTGGTAGGCGATGCCGCCGCCCATAATGCCCGCACCAAGCACAGCCGCACGTTGCGTGTCTTTACTCGCTGACTTCGCTGATTTTTTAGCAAGCCCTTTGATGTATTGGTCGTTGAGGAACAAGCCAACCAGTGATTTTGCTTCTTCAGACTTAGCCAGTTTTACGAAGTGCTTACGTTCAATGTCGAGTGCTTCGTTACGAGCGAAACGAGCGCCTTCTTCAATAGTAATAACGGCTGTCATTGGAGCGGGGTAGTGAGGACCCGCTTTTTGTGCCACCAGACCCTTCGCCATGGTAAAGCTCATCATTGATTCAAGCTTACTTAGCGTTAGAGGTGATGTCTTTTGCTTGCGACGAGCTTGCCAGTCCAACTTCTCGTTGATTGCTGAGGTCAGTGTCTTGAGTGCTGACTCGTAAAGTGCGTCGTTATCAACAACCGCATCCAGAAGACCAATCTTTAACGCTTCATCCGCACGACACGCTTTACCTTGAGTGATCACTTCCATTGCGCTGTCGGCGCCAATAACACGTGGCAGACGTACACAACCACCAAAGCCCGGCATGATGCCCAGTTTTGTTTCTGGTAGACCGATGCTGGTGGTCTTGTCACCAATTCGCATATCAGTTGCAAGCACACACTCACAGCCGCCGCCTAACGTGTGGCCTTTTAGTGCCGAGATAGTTGGGACAGGCAAGTCTTCCAGCTTATTGAAGATGCTGTTAGCAAATTGTAGCCACTGATCGAGTTCAGCGTCTGTCTTAGCGAAAAGACCTAAGAATTCGGTGATATCAGCGCCAACAATGAACGCGTCTTTATCTGAGGTGAGCATCAAGCCCTTCAGTCCTTGGTGCGCTTTTAGTGCATCAAGGGCTTTGTCGAGTGACTCTAGTGTCGCTAGGTCGAGTTTGTTAACGGATTTTGGAGAGCAGAAGCTTAGTTCTGCAATACCATCTTGTACTTCCTTTACCTGTAGGGTTTCGGCTTGGTAAATCATTGTCTATCTCCATGACATACAATCTTGGATTGTCTGTATACCAATTTGATGCGGGCTGAGCGCCTGTAGGGCAGCAAATAGATATAGAGGAAAGTCGTTTTATTTATTGTTCTGGTTAGACCAGTGAAGTTAGTTTGGACTTCGGATTGGTTAATTTCAATACATTTTTTAAACAAGTGTTTAACATTGTGCGCTAAGGCAGATCTTATGCGACTCACAATTACCTCTCGTGATAGACTTTAGACAAAGAGAAAAGTGACTTAATCCTATGAATGACCTGCCTTATCTGATTCCTGCTCAGCCTACTCAATTTGAAGAAGAGATCAAAAAGAGTGTCTTTATTACTTACTTAGCACATACGCCAAGCGTGGAAGCGGCGAAAGCATTCGTTGAGCAGATCAAAACCAAGCATGCTGATGCAAGACACAACTGCTGGGGATTTGTTGCTGGTCGACCAGAAGATTCGATGAAGTGGGGCTTTAGTGATGATGGAGAACCTTCAGGGACAGCAGGTAAACCAATCCTTGCTCAGCTGTCTGGCTCTGGAGTTGGAGAGATTACCGCTGTAGTGACTCGATATTCTGGCGGCATTAAGCTTGGTACAGGTGGTTTGGTCAAAGCCTATGGTGGCGGCGTGCAACAAGCGCTCAAGCTGCTTCAAACAATTGAGAAAAAAATAACCACAAAACTCCGACTAGAGTTAGACTATGGGTTTATGCCTATCGCACAGTCGCTTATGCCCCAGTTTGGTGCGGTTGAAGTGGATGCTGAATACAGCGATCAGGTGGTATTAGTGGTGGAAATTGAGCTACGTGAAGTGAGCGCGTTTACCCAAGCTATCATCAACAAAAGTGGTGCAAAGGCAATTGTCACCCCACTAGACGGACAATAATGAAAAATAGGAAGCCACAGGGACAGCTTCGCTAGTCAATCAATCCATGCAATTTCGTTCAATTATTCGAATCGTCGGGCTATTGCTCGCACTTTTTAGTGTCACAATGCTCGCGCCTGCGCTAGTTGCGCTTATCTATCGAGATGGTGCGGGTGTACCTTTTGTCACGACTTTCTTCGTACTTCTTGTATGCGGTGGGATCTGTTGGTTCCCAAACCGCAGGCACAAACACGAGCTTAAAGCGCGTGATGGCTTCCTTATTGTTGTTCTTTTCTGGACTGTACTTGGCAGTGCTGGCTCTATCCCTTTTCTGATCTCAGATAACCCCAATGTATCTGTGACTGACGCTTTTTTTGAGTCCTTCTCTGCTTTAACGACAACAGGTGCGACGGTGATCGTCGGGCTCGACGAGTTGCCAAAAGCGATTCTCTTTTATCGCCAACTTCTACAGTGGTTTGGCGGTATGGGTATCATCGTATTGGCGGTAGCCATTCTTCCTGTTCTTGGTATCGGTGGTATGCAGTTGTATAGAGCTGAAATACCAGGACCCGTAAAAGATACTAAGATGACCCCACGTATTGCTGAGACAGCAAAAGCTCTGTGGTACATCTACTTGAGTTTGACTATCGCATGTGCCGTAGCATTTTGGTTAGCAGGCATGACGCCGTTTGATGCCATTAGTCATAGCTTCTCCACGATTGCCATCGGTGGTTTCTCTACACACGATGCTAGCATGGGCTATTTCGATAGCTATGCCATTAACATGATTACCGTTGTCTTCTTGTTAATCTCGGCATGTAACTATTCTTTGCACTTTGCCGCGTTTGCGTCTGGTGGCGTGCATCCTAAATACTATTGGAAAGACCCAGAGTTTCGCGCGTTTATCTTTATTCAAGTGGTTCTGTTCTTGGTTTGCTTCTTATTATTATTGAATCATCACTCGTATGACTCTCCTTATGATGCCTTCGACCAAGCCTTGTTCCAAACAGTGTCAATCTCTACTACTGCAGGTTTTACTACAACCGGCTTTGCTGATTGGCCGTTGTTCTTGCCAGTGTTGTTATTGTTCTCTTCTTTCATCGGTGGTTGTGCTGGTTCGACTGGTGGTGGCATGAAAGTAATCCGTATTCTGCTACTGACCTTACAAGGTGCTCGTGAGCTGAAGCGTTTGGTGCACCCTCGTGCGGTGTACACCATCAAAGTGGGTGGCAGTGCGCTACCGCAGCGTGTTGTTGATGCGGTTTGGGGATTCTTCTCTGCGTACGCGCTCGTATTTGTGGTTTGTATGCTGGGGTTGATTGCGACTGGCATGGATGAGCTAAGTGCGTTCTCGGCGGTAGCTGCGACTCTGAACAACCTCGGTCCTGGCTTAGGAGAAGTAGCACTTCACTTTGGTGATGTTAATGACAAAGCAAAATGGGTATTGATTGTTTCTATGCTGTTTGGTCGTTTGGAAATCTTTACCTTACTTATTTTACTTACGCCGACGTTTTGGCGCAGTTAAGGGGAAATTGTGGCAAAAGCATTATTTCTATATTCTTCCCGAGAAGGGCAGACTAAAAAAATTCTCCACTATATAGATGAGCAGCTATTAGAGTTCGATTGCGAGCTGGTGGATTTACATAGTGTAGAGACGATTGATTTCAGCCAATACGACAGAGTATTGATTGGAGCCTCTATTCGTTATGGTCATCTTAATAAGAAGCTGTACCAGTTTATTGAGCGAAACCTCAATCAACTTGAACAAAGTAAAGTGGCATTTTTCTGCGTAAACCTAACTGCTCGCAAAGAAGACCAAGGAAAAGATACGCCAGAGGGTAGCGCTTACATTCGTAAGTTCCTGACCAAGTCGCCTTGGAAACCAATCTTAATTGGTGTTTTTGCTGGTGCTCTTTATTATCCTCGTTATGGTTGGTTCGACAAAACTATGATTAAGTTCATTATGTCGATGACAGGGGGCGAAACCGATACGACCAAAGAAGTGGAATACACCAATTGGGAAAAAGTGGCTCTTTTCGCAGATAAATTCAAAGAACTGTAGAAATAACGTGCTCTTTTGAACGCTTTTGATGCAAATTTATCCGAACGATAAAAAAATCAAAAAAAACGAGAAAAAGGGCTTGCCAATGTGATCGCAATCTCTATAATGCCACCTCGCTGAAACGGCAACGCTTCGAAAGAAATGAAGTCAAGTTAGCAAGCCAATTAGCCA